>CALLUY010000169.1 GCA_938010615.1 uncultured Pirellulaceae bacterium
CCCGTCAACGGACAAACGAAAGCCCAATCGTTGTCCATGTCCATCGTGTACTCGGGACCACCGGCACGCGTCTGATTCCAAATGTGCTGCACGACTTGACCTTCGGTGATCGCTTGGCGAATCAATCGTTCACTTGGAGAAAAATCGCCGCTGGTCAATCGTCGCCTGTCCCAGTGAATGACCTCCGTGCCATCTCGACTACCATCTTTATGTTCCGACTGCCGAAAAATCGCTACCGACGTCGCCGAAGAAATTCCTTCCATCAACACGTTCACGAATCGAGTGTAGAGCTCACGTTCGCTTCCGGAATTGGAAATCAGATCCGGCAAACGGTTCAACACTTTGATACGACGATCCGAGTCCACGTACTCAACGTTGCTGCGTAGGAATTCGGCGGTGTAACTTCGCTGAGTCACCGGATTGGGAACGTCCAACGTCGGCAAGGCACGCTCATTGGTCATCATGAAAGTTGTACTTCCGATGACGAAGTGTTCGCCCGGTTTGAGCCGTATCGAATCGCGTTCGCTGCCGCCAAAAAAGATTGGATTGCGGGCCGCAGCAAGTCGCTCGACCAGTAGCTCATCGTCGATCAGCGTTACCATCGCATGACGTCTGGAGATCTGCCCGTCCCAATCCGTCTTCAGAGGCTGTGCTTCGCGGCCGAGCTCCATCGGCAGATCCGGTTTGAGCTCAAAACGCCAGCGGTTGTCAACGTTGGGTCCTTGTGCGATCAGTTCAAACATTGATTTCGTCGAACCTTTGTATGGTTTCCAGTGTCCATCTTCCGCTTTTGCATGCACGAAAAAATGGAATCAAATCCTACGGCTTCACGTACTGTTGCCAGGAGCCAGATTGTGATCTATTCTGACGGTTGATCGACAATTCTGACACCACCGATCATGACTCATGATCGACAATTTTGACACGACCGATCATGACTCATGATCGACAATTCTGACAACCAACGGTCATGACTCAAATAACACCAATAATCACTTTCGCAGCATTGATGTTCGATTCCTAGCCGGAATTGCGCCTGCGATATCTTTGTGTGATTTTTTAAGTGTGTCTTGTCAGCCAACTCTCGCTGACGTTCTTTAGAATAGGATTCTCCGATGCGTGAAATGTTGGATCAAAAGCTCGACCGATATATAGAGCTTGAAAAGCAAATGTCAGATCCCGAAGTTCAGGGCAACCCGGGAAAAATGGCTGCCGTCGCTCGCGAACACGGATCACTCGCGAAGCTTGCCGGAAAATACCGTCGGTTCAAGGCCGTCATCAATGAGCTGGACGAACTGCGCGAGATGGCTCAGAGCGAGGACTCAGACGAGCGCGAAATGGCGGAGATGGAAATCACGACGCTGACCGAAGAGCGCGAAGAAATTTGGGCGAGTCTGCTAGACATGACGATTGGCGGAGAGGACGCCAACCGAACCAAGTGCGTGATGGAAATTCGCGCCGGCACCGGCGGCGACGAGGCAGCCTTGTTCGCGGGCAACCTTTTAACGATGTATCAAAAGCACTGCGAATCGAAGAAGTGGAAGCTTGAGACGATTGATTCGAGCCCCAACGAAATCGGCGGCTTTAAGGAAGTCACGATTGGCATCGAAGGCGAGGGCGTCTATCGCGAACTTCAATACGAAAGCGGCGGCCACCGCGTTCAACGAGTCCCCGAAACGGAAACCAAAGGCCGCATTCATACTTCCGCGGCAACCGTCGCCGTGCTGCCAGAGCCGGAAGATGTGGAAGTCGACTTGAAACCGGATGACTATCGTCGTGACAACTATCGCGCCAGTGGTCCGGGTGGTCAGAAGGTAAACAAGACCGATTCCGCCGTTCGATTGACGCATCACGAAACCGGAATCGTGGTTGCCATTCAGGACGAAAAGAGCCAGCACAAGAATCTGGCGAAGGCGATTCGTATCCTCAAGTCGCGAATCTACGAACACCTACAACGCGCCGAAAACGAAAAGCGAGCCGACGAGCGTAAGTCGCTTGTCGGATCAGGCGATCGCAGTCAGCGAATTCGAACTTACAACTTCCCAGACAACCGCGTCACCGATCACCGGATTGGCCTTACGATCTACAAGCTTGATCAAGTCATCGCCGGCAACGTCAGTCTACTAACCGACGCCCTAATCGATCACGACCGCCAGACTCTACGTGATTCGATGGAACAATAGACGCCGTGGCTCAATCGAATGTTGTACGCATTCAATCATCGTCCACAGGAACAAATCGCCCCGCCAAGCCAACCAAAACAGTTAGCCATCCCAGCGCGAACGGCACCCAACCACCCCATCCGCGATAGGTTGTCTTGGTTGGTATTGGAACGCGAACATCGCAGATTAGCTCGGCCTCTTTGCGCCGTGGCCCGACTTTCACATGTCGGCCAAACTCATCGATGTGGGCCGACAAACCTGTGTTCGCGCTTACCAACAGTGGCTTCCGCATTTCGACGGCGCGCAACGTGTTGCACGCGAAGTGTAAATCGAGACAACTGGTACCGAAGAACCATCCGTCGTTCGTGACGTTCACCAAAACGTCGATCTCTTGGCCAGAATCTTCCAGCGAATTAATCTGTTGCCGAATGAAGTGCGGCACCGTCGTTTCAAAACAAATGTTTGGCGCAACCGAAACGTCCTTTAGCTTCAGTCGCTTCGATTCCGATCCTGCGCTCCAGGTACTGAACCCTTTGACGAATTCTTTCACCAAAGGAATGGACTGCAAAACTGGAAAGTACTCACCGAACATCACTAGATGATTTTTATAGTACGCGACGCTGACTTCGCCACGATCGTCGAACAGTAACGCACTGTTGTACCCCGTTTCATTCTTCGGATCGCGCGTGTAGGAACCAACCAACAAAGGAACGGGAGCCCCAAACTGAGTCGGAGAGACCGCGGCTTCCCACGCCAAAAACTGTTGTTCAGCGAAAACGGTTTTGGTGTACTCCGCATCGACATCCGAAAGAAACTGGCCATAGGGAAAACTGGATTCAGGCCACACGATCAAGTCAAGCTCTTTCGAAATCAAACGAGCTGAATGCGTCAGGTCACAGAGGCTAAGGAACTCACTCTGAACCTGTTCGGCGGTTTTTGGTTTCAGGATTGTGTCGACTGAACTCTGGATCACCGCCACTTTTAAATGTTTGTGAGCCTCAGCTGTCTTTCGTAGGTGAGCATCGTCTGCTAGACGGCTTGAGCCATAACCAAAAACACTCACCAGCGCAACGACCGCCAACATGGCGTGAATTGCTCGACTTGGAATCGTCGTCGAAGCCTTCAATCGCCTCCATGAAAAACTGGTCGCGACTCCAACGGAAGCTGCAAAGAACATGATTGCAAACGTGATTCCGTAGGCACCAAAGAACGTGGCGATCTGCATGGCTACAGGAGTTTGATACTGTGAATGGCTCAAGCAACCGAGCCCGAAGCCCGTCAGAAAATTGACTCGAATCCACTCCAGCCCGGTGAACACGACCGGAACCGCAATCACAGTCGGAACGCGAAATCGATGTACCAATGTCCGACTTATTGAAACAAACAGTGGCCCGTAGACCGAGAGATAGGCTGCCAATGCGAACCAGCCAAACCACAGCACCCAAATCGGTAGTCGCACGAAGTGCAACATCGCCAGCCAGTACAAAAGCGTCGGGATCCAAACTTGTCGCAGCAACTTGTGCGGCGGGGCGGGGGAGTGAATCAGCCAAACCAATGGCACCATTGCAACCCATGCCAACCATGAGAGATTCCTTCCCGGCATCGCCAGCCAGAGGAGGAAATACGAAGCAAGCGACATCCAAAGCGCCACGAACTGGCGCTTCGATTCCGGCGCGGACACTTGAGCTTTCGCCTTCCGTTGCTTGTTCTTTCGCTTCCTGAGTTTCCTTCGCTTCCTTTGTTTTGCCATGTCCCATCCTGATCAACATCGGTGAGCACCCATTATGGCGGGGACAACGGACCGTCGCGATGCCAATCCGAACAGTTCATTGCTTCACCTGAGAAACATTTGCCAGAATATTCAGAACTGAGCAGAAAAGAATCGCGATGTCAGTGGAAAAGGGCGATGAATGGATGGCGGGCACCAGAATAGCCTGACAGACACACTACCCTCTCGCAGGGCAACCATTTTCTTTCGTGCACGATCGCGTCACCAACCCGATGCGGAATTGCACTTTAGAACGCGGCACGACAACCACAACGTCGGCCGCGTTTTTTTATGGAATCCTTCGTCTTCGTTAACCTTCACCGTCACCAAGGTGACGCTTCCAACGATCCATCATTCCACGCTTCTTGTCGGCGTTTGATGGAGAAGTCTTCGTCTTTTTAGCTTGGGCAAGCTTTGCTTCCAGACCAGCTTCGCGACGTTCCAAATCGGCCTGCATTTGCTCGATTGCCGCCCGCTGCTGGCTCAGTTTCGCACGATTGATCGACAGTTCGATCTCGGCCTCACGCAGCTTCGCAGTGAGCTGTTCCTTGAGCCCGTCGACGGTCGTAGGCTCGGCAGGTGCAGCGGTCTCCGAAGATGTTTCCTCATTTTCAGTTTCGACTTCCGTGGCTGACGCCTCCAAGTCCGGAGCAGCATAGTTGCTGTTTGCGAGCCCGTCGATTTGAGCAGAAATTGATTCCAACATTCCGCTAATCCGTTTTTCGACAGCCTGAAGCGTGCTCGCCACTGACGCCTCAAGTCCGGAAACGCGTTCTTCAAGTGATCCTGTTACTTGAGGTTGTGAATCGCTGCCTTCAAGGGCTGGCGTTTCGGTTGTCACTGAAACGGCTTCAACACCGCTGGTTTCATCAACACCGCTGGTTTCATCAGCACCGCTGGTTTCATCAACACCGCTGGTTTCATCAACTGAGCTAACCAGGCCAGGGAACGCCGCTTCGATGCCATCGAGTGGCGATGGTTCGGCTACGCCTTCCTCCTGAGCTGGCTCTTCGGCTTCAGCGTCGTCTGCTTCGGTCATCGCCTCGACGTCGGCTTCGCTTGAATCTTCCTCTTCTGTTTTACCCGAATAGTCGCTGACATTTTTTGCCAGCCAGCTCTCGACGTCCATCGCATCGTCGTCATCGTCATCATCGTCACCATCTGAGAAAGAAGGAGTCTCGGATTGGTCCGACGCTTCTGCGGTCTCATGGGACGTGCCTTCAACGATCGGTTCCGCAGAAACTGGCTCTCCAATAAATGTTTCTTCAGCGACTGGCTCGCCAATCCTTGGCTGTTCTGTGACTGATTCTTGCGTTGCCAATTCGACAGCAACTGGCTCTTCAGCGAATGTTTCTGCAATAACTGGCTCTTCGAGAGTCGTTTCGACAGCAACTGGAACCGAAGCATCCACTTGATCGACCACTGAATTTTCTACTGCTGGCGAGTCGAAAATGGTCTCTTCAACCGTTGCTTCGACGATGCTCGTGCTCTCGGATGTTTCTGCCGCAGGAGCGTCCTCGAACGAGTTTCTAAGCTCTTCAAGGTACTTTTCCATTGCAGAAAGTTTCTCTCCAGATGAACCTTCTGCTGAATTTTCATCCGACTCCGAAGATGTTGGATCGACACCAACCTGATCAGCGTTCTCCCCTTGAGCCATATCTGTCGAAACGGAAATTTCCTGTAAAGAATCATTCTCCGCCTCAGCGTCAGGAGCGTCGTCTTGCACTTCCACTGATGGTATTTCCATTGATGGTACTTCTTCAGTCGTCGCTGTGCTTTCAGACACCGCTTGGTACTCGGTGCTCGACTCAGTTTGGAATGTCTGCTCAACAGCGACAACCGGCTCCGGCTCCGGAACAGATTCGGCGAGGGTCTCTTCAGAGATTGCAGTGCTTGCTTCAGATTCTGAGGACGGTTCTGCGTCTGTCATTTCGAGATTTGAGAGATAGTTCTTTAGAAGATCCGCCTCTCCAGCGTCCGCAACTTCTTCGCTTGTCGTTTCATCTGCTTCAACAGCGTCGCTTACCTCAGGAACAGCAACCACTTCAGGAACGGAATCTTCAGGTGCGGAATCTTCAGGAGCGGCAACGACCTCAGGAACAGCAACAACCTCAGGAGCAGCAACTTCAGGAGCGGCAACGACCTCAGGAACGGCGGCTGCTTCAGAATCTGAAGATGGTTCGTCGACCGACTTGCCGAGAGTTGCGAGATAACTTTTGAGCAAATTCGAGTGGTCTGAGAAGTCCACAGCTTCTTCGCCAATTGGAGCGGGAGCAGCAGCCGGTGCAGCCGGACCAGTGTCTTCTGGAAAAGCAGGAACCGGAGCCTCAGGAGCTGGAGCAGCAGCAGTTGGGGGAACAGGAGCAGGAGCCGCTGCTGGAGCTACTGGACCAGCGGTCGAACTTTTCCCAAGCAACTCATTGACTTGATCAATTAGCTGTTGCGTTTGATCCACCAAGCCCTCATTGCTTTCGGAGCTTGTGGTGATTGGGGCCGAACCAACTTCGCTTAAACTGGTTGGTGGGAAATCTTGGCTGTGGGGATTGGTAGACATGGGACTGCTGAAACTCTGAATCAACGGCTGTACTATTTTCGGGGGACGGCCTTCTGGCCAAGCAAAGGTAGGTTGCCAATAAGTCGAACCGCTGAGGAAATATCCGATTGGGACAAATAGTAGGAGCGATTATGCTGAATGTTCGGGCGTTCCACCCTAGTGATTCCAATTTTGTCCGCCCCTTGCTACGATCCGGAAAACCACGTTTCAGTCTCCCTTCACCGCCATGAATACCAACCCACCACCAGTCACCAAAATTCCATTCTGGTTTTGGATATCATCCAGTTTGGCACTACTTTGGAATCTTGCGGGACTATCGGCTTTTGCCGCTGGATTCGTAATTCCCACAGAAGAAATCTTCCTTGATGCGGAAATGCAGAGGTTAGTCAACGAAACGCCACTTTGGTATCACGTCGTTTTTGGCACGGCCGTCATCGCAGGCACGATTGGCTGTGTCTGTCTGCTGCTGCGAACCAAATTTGCGTTGCCGATATTTGTCGTCTCGTTACTGGCAGTGATCGCGCAGCAATCCTACATGTACTTCTTGAGTGACACGCTCAAGGTGATGGGCGGCGGAGCGATGGTGATGCCAACCGTGGTTCTGATCGTGTGTATCGCGCTGGTTTGGTTTGCTAACATGGCCACAGGGAAAGGTTGGTTGCGTTAGAAAACGATTCGGCTGAAGTTGTTCCGAACCTGTTGTCCCTTTTTTTGTCTCAAGTTCAAACCATACGCTCACCAACCCAAACGAACGATATGAAAATCGCAGAAGCACTCCTCCTTCGCGCCGACATGCAAAAGAAAATCGCTTCATTGCGCGAGCGAATTGGAAAAAACGCAGTCGTCCAGGACGGCGACAAACCGCATGAGGATCCAAAAAAGCTAATGGCCGAAGCGTTCGGTGTCATCAAAGAATTTGAGGCTTTGGTCGTTCGGATCAACCAATCCAACGCTAACACGCAACTTCCTGACGGCCGTTCGATCACGCAAGCGATTGCACATCGCGAAGCCATGGTTAGTCAACATTCTCTGCTACATCACACGATCCAGCATTCACAAAAGGAGCCTGATCGCTACAGTCGATCTGAGATCAAATGGGTGGCGACTTTTGACGTCCAAAGTTTGCAAAAGCAGACGGAAGATTTAGGGAAGAAAATTCGCGAGTTAAACGTGATGATTCAGGAAACCAATTGGAAAACTGAGTTGGGAGATTAGAGGATTGCGGCTTCCAACCGCAGCGATCAAACAGATGCTGCGGCTAGACGCCGCAACCACTTTAGTTCGTCGCAACAACATTAATTCATATATGAGTCCGGGCGAGTGCCAGACCCCATCGAGCTGAGGGGTTGAATAAATATCGGCTCATCCCGGCGCGGCGGGCAGCGCCAACAATTTACAAATTCGCCCAGCACAAGTTAGCACTTAAACTTGGCCGCAAGCCGATTACTACTAACTTCTTACCACCAGGTACTGACGGGCTCACCTTTTTCCACTGACGTTTACTTACGATTTGTTCAACTGGCGCAGCGGCTTGGGAAGAGGGAAGTGAACGTTTTCCTCACGGACGACAACGGGTTCGACTTCGGCCTTATATTTTTCAACGATCCAGTCGATGCAATCTTCGACGACAGTCTCTGGAGCACTGGCGCCTGCGGTAATCAACACGTTTTCGATTCCCTCGAACCAGCTTTCTTGCATTTCTTCTTTGCCGTCAATCAAGTAAGCCGGAATTCCGGATTCGGCTGCCAGCTCACGTAGCCGTTGACTGTTGGAGCTGTTTTGGCTGCCGAGCACAAGGCAAAGGTCTGCTCGCGCCGAAATCAAACGCACTGCTTCTTGGCGATTTTGTGTCGCGTAGCAAATGTCTTCCTTCGGTGGATTCACCAGATTCGGAAACCGCTCTCGCAGCCGCTTGATGATCCGATTCGCATCGTCAACCGAGAGGGTCGTTTGGGTCAGGTACGCCAGCTTCGTATCCGGATCGATGTCAAGTTTGTCGACGTCTTCTTCTGACTCGACCAAAATCATCACCTCAGGAGCTTCCCCCATCGTTCCGATGACTTCGTCATGACCTTCGTGGCCAATCAGGAAAATCTGGTAGCCTTCCCGTGCGTACTTGAGTGCTTCAAGGTGGACTTTTGTCACCAAGGGACACGTAGCGTCAATCGCATTGAGGTTTCTGTCCTTTGCGATTTGGCGAATCTCAGGAGACACGCCATGAGCCGAAAACAGCAGCACGGAGCCCGGCGGAACTTCTTCCAACGTTTCGACGAAGATCGCACCTTTGGCTTTAAAGGACTCCACGACGTACTTATTGTGGACGATCTCGTGATAAACGTAGACTGGCGCACCGAATTCACGCAGTGTGATATCGAGGCTCTCAATCGCCATGTTCACACCCGCGCAAAAACCGCGAGGATTCGCCAATAAAATTTTCATGATCGTTCCAATTCACTCTAACCGCCTAGAAGTTTCAGCTCTCCATTCTAGAACGATTGCCCGATTCGAGTATGGGTCAAATTGAATCGGGCCGAATACTGCTTTCTTCATTGAGCCAGTATGCGTAAAATTGGCTCAAAGGTGTGGCGTTAGGCGACCCCAGTTCAGGATCCAATCATGGCCACAGCAAACCCGACCACAAAATTAACTCGCAAGGAATCCCTCGACAAAGGCTTCCAAAGCGCTCAATCCGCGGTGCGTAGCCTCTTCAAAGACGCCGTTTGGGCGACCAGTAACCTTCCTCGCGAAAATCGCAAAGAGCTCGATGCGATCGGAAGTCACCTAGTCCGTTGCCTTGACATGCTGGACCTCGAGAGCACCGAAGGGCTGCCGTTGGATATCTGGAAGGAGATTCGCGACGAACTTAGCGACGCTTTCGCGGGCAGGTCACAAACGCCAGAACTCACTGCGCTGGCCCATGTCGTTGAGAAACATAACATCCCGAAACAGTTCATCTTCGACATGGTCAACGGAGCTGACTACTGGATCCGATTCCGAAAATTTGACACGTGGGAACAGCTCGACACATTTGCTTCCAACCTCGGCGGAAGCGCTATGATTGCGGCGGTGAAGGTCATGGGCGTTGCCAAGCCCGGATTCGAAATTCCAGCGCTCAACTGCGGCAAAGCAATTTTGCTGACGCAGCAGTTAGCAAACTGTGTTGCCGATCTAAAAGCAAATCGCAATTTACTCGCTCAGGAAGATCTTGATCGATTCAAGCTAGAAGTCCACCGAGTGAAGATGCGTCAGGAATGCCCGGAACTGAAGCACTTTGTTCGCTTCAATGTTTCTCGATTGGAGAAACTATTCGCCGAAGCCGGCAAACTGGTTTCCTACTTGGAACTCGGCGGCGCCCGCACTGTCACGTCTCTACTATGCCTTCACTGGAGGATGCTGACCCAGATGCGACGTCACCCCGATTGCATATACAATCCGGCCGGCGTTTTGACCCGCCGTGATATGCGAAGCCTGAAGTCTCGACACGTGCTAGGGATCGAAGGCGGCATTCCGATTCTGCCAACGGATGACGACCACCATTGAGCGTTCGGAAGGGAAGAAACGCTTTTCTATTTGGCGTGCTCAGTCGCTTCGTAGTGCAGCTTCAACCAATCGGCACCAAAGTCATTTTTAAAATCGCGCCAAACGACGTGTGAATGATTGGCGTCGTTTTGAGTGTTATCGTATTCGAAAATAAACGTCGGTCCCTGGATACGATAATAGTGACGTTCACCGGGTGAAATCTTGCCCGCCCAAGCAAAATGAATCTTCTCAAAGCCCGCCTCTTCGATCTTTTTTCGATCACCGTCAGCAAGTTCACCGCGAACTTTGCCAAGGTACACTTCGATCAATTCACGGAGCATCTTCTGTTGAGCCTCGTTCATATCCGCCGATGAGATTCCTGCGGGGCTCAGCGGTGAAGCTTCCCGCCCCGGGCCATTGATGACATCGTCAGGAGCATCGACGGCAATGATGGCGACTTCTTTTTGTTTGACCGAAAGATTCTTGATCAACTGTCGGCCAAGATCTTCTTCTTGCGCCAAGACCCGCAAGCCTTTCAGATCGCCCCGACGTACCTCAGCTGGACTGGCTCCAAAGAAAGCTGGAACCACCGCAACCTGCTTGCCTTCCACAATCGTGAAGCTAACCGAAAGGTGATGGCCTTCGATCCGCCATCCCCAAGTCGCGTCTGCGGAGGGCGTGCCGAACAGGAACAAGTGATATTTCGCAGGATCGCGTTTTGCACTGCCGTTTTCCATTTCATGCAGAACTTGCTCCAGCGCCATCACTTGCATCGCTGTTGAGAACCCGTGGTGGCTAAGTCCAGTCTGCACGAGAGACAAAGCGAGCCCGCGTTGATGAGGTTTCATTGCTTTCATCCCGAGACCTTTGCGCTCCATCGGAATAAACTGCCAGTCTTTGCGAAGTTCATCATCGAATTCAAACTGGATGGCTTTTGTCTGCTCTTCGTTGAGCGACTTTAACAACAACTGCGCTGCAGTACTCATTTCAGCGGCAACATCATGAGCGTGAAGCAGTGCATTAGAAGTGAACACCAAAACCGTGGTGAGCGCAAGAACGTTTCGCAGCGACGAGAATTTCATGTAGATGGCCATCGAAGAGTGGGGCGATTTGGAAGCACAGTCTACCACAGCCAATCCAGCATCACCCTCCCTCCGGGAGGGTCGGAGCCTAAGCGACGGGGAGGGAGCGGATGTTAACAAAACGTAGGACGGTGGTCCCCACCGTTTGCTGCATGTCAACGGCGGAGACCGCCGTGCTACGTTGGGAAACGTCGGAACGCCTGGAGGATGACGCTGCTCTACGAATCGATCGGCGGCATCTTTCGGTCGAGTCGCTGCATCAAACTCAAAAGCGAGCTTGCAATTGCCTTATAGTCGCAAACGGCTCCTTTCCTTGGTCGCACGACGATATCCAAGCCGGTCGGCAATTCGTGCTGCTGCAATCGAAACGCCTCCCTGATTCGCCGCTTCCAACGATTGCGAACAACCGCGTTGCCGACTTTGCGGCTGACCGCCAAACCAAGCCGCGAATTCGAACCGTTGCGTCGAGCCCGAATCACCAAAACCTTGTCCGCGGCAAAGTGATCTTCGTTGTAGACGCGAGAATAATCTTCGCGTGACAACAGTCGCTGGCTTTTTGAGTAAGAAAATTCTGCGGCCACGATTAGGGCGCCGCATACATGAAAACACCCGCCAGAAATCCAACTAGCGCACCAACCAATAACGCGACTCCGGTACTCACAATCAGAATCGTCTTCGAAAACAAAACCTCGTCTGGCAAATGACCAGCAGACTTGTACTTGCTCGCCACACTGGTCGGGATCGGTGGCTTGGTTCTCATCACGCCACTATTGGATCCACCCTCTGTCACCGAATCATCGCCGCTCATCGTTGCGTGAGAACCGCTGGCGTCCGACATTTCGCTCATCGCAAGCTCGGCAATATCCATATTCGGATCGGTTTGCTGAGTATCAATTGATGAATTCGGAGACGTCCAACGCGGTCGCTCATCGAGATCTTCATCACGCAACGGACTATTGTCCTCAGCCCACGGAGACAATCGCTCGGCAACCTCATTGGCAGTTTGAATTCGCTGTCGCGGATCCTTTGCCATCATGTCGCTCATCAAGTCAACGAACTCGTCGCTAACGTCTTCATTGAAACGCCTTGGATGCCACGGCGTTTCTTCCAAATGTCGTTTGGCTTTGTTGCGCGAGTTGCCACCAGGGAATGGAACTTTGCCCGTAACCGCATAGTAAAGAGTGCAGCCTAACGAGTAGATATCGCTGGCACTGGTGATGTGATTCGGATTCTTGATCTGCTCCGGCGAAAGATAATCTGCCGTTCCGACAATCTTTCCAACACGAGGATCTTTCGGATCGTCCAAACAGAATGCGAGGCCAAGATCAGAAAGCTTTGCGATGCCGCCGGGCGTGACCAAAATGTTTCCAGGCTTAATGTCGCGGTGAATCAAACCTTCCTTGTGAGCTTGCTTGAGTCCGTCAGCGGATTGCCTGACAATGTTTGCCGCCTGATTTACTGAAAGCTTGCCTTTACTTCGGACCAACCGGCGCAAATCGGTGCCTGGAACATACTCCACGACAAGGTATTGAACATTGCCATCTTCACCAGCATCATAGGCTCGCACAAGATTGGGATGGTCCAGCTTCGCCTGAGCTCGAATCTCACGTCGAAAGTTCGAGATCGCTTCGGGAGTAATTTTATGAAGAGGAAGAACTTTGATTGCCGATTCGCGACCCAGCAATTCATGAACCGCTTTGAAGACTTGCCCCATTCCGCCTTGGCCAATCCAATCGGTAATGATGTAAGGGCCAAGCGTCAACTTTGTTCGACCGCTAAGCAGTTGTTCAGATTGATACTCAGATAACAATTCCATCTTCACGAGCTGTCGCGCGAGTTTTTTGTCACTCACATCGCGAGCAGTTCGAACGCCATCATGCGTTTGCACAACGGCAGCCGTCGCAGCACGCAACTGTTGTTCAGTCACGAGTCCGCTCGCGATTGCAGCGTCACGAAGTTTTGGCTTGACGGAGCTCATCAATATGGGCAGTGGAAAGGCTAACGAGGAAGTTCAACGAAATCATAGGTTGTAACGGGTGATTTTCCAACAATCTGGAACGTCTGCCTCAAAATGCAGCAAGTTTTTTTGGGTGGGGTGGGTAAATTCGACCGATTTGGAATGTAGGGCAATCCCGGCGCCCGGAAAATCCGTTCCGCTACCGTACTTCTGGTCACCGACGATCGAAAATCCCGCGTGAGCCAACTGGCAACGAATTTGATGCTTGCGACCTGTTGTGAGTTCAATTTCGAGCAGTTGTCTGTCTTTTTGATCACCCGAAACTTTTTGTTTTCCGATGACGGTCCACGAAAGCTTCGCCTCCTTTGCGTCTTTGGGCATCCTTCCGCTGGCAACGCGTTGTTCTGTGACACATCGCATTCGCATCGCGGGTTCGTCTTTGAACATCCAGTTCTCCAATCGTCCGCTTTTTGAAAGTGACTCACCACGATCGTTCGATTCGACAATCGCCCAGTAGAGTTTTTTGGTTTCGCGTTGCTTGAATTGTTTCGAGAGTCTGGCAGCCGCTTTCGAAGTCCTTGCGATCACGATGGCTCCCGACGTGCGAGCATCCAATCGACTGACGATGCCAAGATAAACATTGCCCGGCTTGTTGTACTTTCGGCGAATGTAGTCTTTCGCCAAAACGATTAAACTCGGCCGATCCGCTTCGACACCCATGGTCGCCAAACCGGCACGTTTGTTGATCACCAGAAGATGGTTATCTTCGAATAGAATCTCTTGAGGTTGGAGCGGCGTGACTTTTGGCATGTTCGAATTATAGACTACAATCTTTCAAATGAACTACGAATTGATCCTTGCAAGCCAGTCGCCGCGACGACGGCAACTTCTGACCGAAGCTGGCTACACCTTCACTGTTGACGCACCCGACGATTCTGTCGAACGTGGAATCTGTAGTAAGTGTTCGCCCGAAGAGCTCGTCATCGAATCCGCATTTTTAAAAGCCGCCGCGATCGCGAAACGACATGAGTCCGGTTTGATTTTGGCCGCGGACACCGTTGCCGTCTGCGGATCCGAAACGCTCGGCAAACCGACCAACCGTGATCACGCGGAGAAGATGCTGCGCACGATGTCCGGGAAGGTGCATCGCGTCTTGACGGGCGTTTGTTTGCGCTGGGCCGGAACCGCGACGTTCAAGACGTGGCTCGAAGAAACGACGCTTGAGATGAGCATCCTCGACGATGACTTACTGGAAGAGTATCTCGACTCCGATGGTTGGGTCGGGAAAGCTGGAGCGTTCGGCTACCAAGACGGACTCGATTGGGTCCGAATCAAGGAAGGGCTGGAATCTACGGTCGTTGGATTGCCGATTGAGAAATTGCCCGAATGGATAGCTGAGATCAACAGCGTCTCTCCTCGCTAATCTACTTGGCCCGCACAATACGCTTCCCATCTTCGAATCGCGACGGGAAAGAACTTGTCTGTATTTTCGCAACGCTCTTTTTGCTCTCGGAACAGCTGAACGAACATTGGGACCGTTGGAATCCATGGCAAAGCCTGCATAACAAGCAAAGCAAGTTTCTTATTTCCATTGAACATCAAAAGCTGCACCACGAGCGGACCGAGGATAATTGCGGCAATCAGGAGCGCTGCAGCCAACAAGCTTGCACGCTGCTGTGACGGTGTTCCATGTTCCTTGTCGATCCGAATCGGACACCAAGCCGAAATTGCTCCAAGCACAAAAAGAACTGCGGCGCCACCCAAAAGCGTTTCGCCGATTGGGCTCAGCCACGATCCGTGCATTAGTCGAATATTGATCACGGTGGAGATCGCAATCGCAGATCCAAGTGCCCAATAAATGTACTTCGATACGGCGCGCAAACAAATCAGATAGATCCAAGGCGAATAAACGAATCCAGCCCAAAACGGATACTTTTTCAAATGCGTTGCCAACCGCTGAGGGAAATAGGACTTTGAACCATTAGCCAACCAGCGATCAAGGAAGCGGCAACAGAATTCCTTCCAATTGCGATGCTCAACTTCCTGCTGCTGGAAATATTCCACCACCAGCAATTTGTCTTCGCGTTCCAATTCATTCAGCGGAATCGAAATCAAAAAATCGTCTGATTGTTCCGTCGATTCGCTAAGGCCTTCATCGCTTTGAGAATGAAGGAAAAATCCCAACAGAAGTTCCTCGCCCTTTCGTTTCATCGGCCAGTCAACGACAGCGATCTCATCCAGATTGAGATCGAAATCTCCAATGCACAACCTGTCCGGATAAAGTTTGTACTCGGTTGATCTTGAGTCAAACCACTTGGCAACCCATTGCAGCGCCGAGCCAAATACTAGGATCGGCAATAAGACGCCAAACGCATTCCACTGATTGCGAACCAAAACACCGTAAACCGCGGCGACAAAAACCAGAAACGCCATCCCGCCGAGTTGCGCAACCTGACCAGACAACTTTGGCGACTCTTTGAATGAAACTACGGGAGACGCATTTTCGTTTGAGTTCATCTATTGTCCAAGTTCGACATCGATCGGTACGCAGCAGCACCTTCGAACTTGATTCGTTTGAGGCCTGAAAATATTAGCAATATTCTAGGCCGGAAAGCACGATTTAGCCGTCGTACATCTTCGACTCGGGCTGCAGCTCAAGCAGCATCGCTTCCAACCGCTCGCGAATCTGCTCCATCAGCGGATCGTAATCGAGGCCGCGTTCGCGTTTGATGGATACTTCGATCGGATCGCCTACGACCGTGATCGCTTTCAAATGTCCGTGGACGCGGCACTTGTCCGTGAAGTCTTCTTCAAATTTCTCTACAGTCTCCAACAATCGATCCACCGAAGGATGCTCCGTTACGTATTGTTCCGGATAGCAATCGACTTGCTGAGCCAAATATGTTCGCTCAAGATGTTCCCAACGACGCTTGCGTTCGGCCAACTCCATTGTGTCGCCGATCATATCGGGAAAGATCTTCACGCGAAGACTCTTGATTCGAACCTGAATGCCGCCTTCTTGAACTTCGCCAAGCCACTCTTCTTCCAGCGGATGCAGCAGATGATTCACCATGTTCGTTTGGCGTTGACGCAGCGTTGCACCTTCGGGAACCGGGCAGCCGTATTGAAGTTCCTTAATTTTCAACAGCGCGTCGCCGACTTTCACGATCCGATCGACCAACGGCAAATCGGTCTGCGGAGTCCAACTTAGTCGCGATTCGATGTCCGAAAGCACCGCCCCAGCAGCTTTGTCGACGTCGCCTTGAAAAACGTACTTGATTGCAACCGGATGCACGACGACCTTGCCGCTGCCGAGACCCTCTTTCGCACGACGCTTTGCAGCAGTGCGAGCAATGAACGAAGGACCGTCCATCAATGACATCAGCCGATCGTTGGTGCGACTGGTCGTACCTTCGGGAAAGATCACCAACGGTCGCTCAGCCGTTTTCAAGATCTCGATCGCGTGATCAATCGCAGTTCGATCCATGCCTTCGCGATTGACACTAAACGCACCCATCATGCGAACGACGAAACGGATCATGGCACCTTGATTGAACAGGTGCCAACTGGCCATGAAATACAGCGGGCAGCTCGCTTCCATCCCAAGGTTGTGCATGTGCGCTGGGTCAGCGAGCCGCGGATGATTAGGAGTCATCAAGACAGCGTGACCGGCATCGATCGAGGCACGCAGCTTTTCGGCACCGCGAACTTCTTGATCCCAGACGCCTTCGCGACGACGTAGTGTGATTCGATGCAACTTCAACGCACGGTAAACCTTCTGCGGCCACGTCGCTTTGATCGCGGGCACGAACTTGTACGGTTTCTCAATGAAGATGCTTCGTTGCATTAGTTCTTGTTTTCAATTGAACTCTGTTCGATTTCGGTTTGAGTCTGTTCGAACTCGGTTTGATTCTGCTCTTTAGCTTCTTTCTTGGCGTGTTTCAATGGATTGAAGACAGCCATCGAAATTGCCAACACGAGCGACGCAACGACGAATGCCCCAAACCAATACCTTGTCCATAAGTACTGTTTCGATTTCTTGTCACCTTTGGATTTTTGCTTTCGCGTATCGATTCCGATCGACCAAAACACCATCGCAGTACCAAGCACGATAAACACGACGTTGGTCAAAAATAGCAGAAATGCTCCCACAGAAAGCGTCAATTGTCCGAGTGCCAGATACATGCCTGATGTCGCAATTGGAGGCACCAATGCTGCCGCAATGGCAACGCCTGGAATGGCGCCGTTAAGCCCCTTTCGGCTCATTGCGTAGGCTCCCGCGATACCGCTGGCAAGAGCAACCAACAAATCCAGCAGGCTAGGAGCGTCTCTCGACACCATCTCCGGAGTCGAAGTGATATCTGTGCCGATCAGCATCAATAAGCCAATGAAAACTCCGACTGCAAATGCGTTTGCAAATCCGATCAACACTGCCCAACGCGCATTTCGAATCAGGTCCAAGTTCCCTTGAATCAACGCAAACCCAATCCCAACGAGCGGAGTCATTAAAGGAGCCACCAACATTGCTCCGATCACAACAGCCGTCGAATCATCCGCCAAGCCAAGCGCTGCAATCAGTGTCGACAATGAAATCAGAGCACAGAAATCGAAATTGAATTTTGAGTTCGTTTCTAGTTTCTCCACTAAAGCAATTCGCTCTTCGCGTTCCAGTTGCGGCACCAACTGTCGGATCGATCCTTGACAGTTCCGCAAGACCTTTCTGCCAATCGAAACTGACGGTCGCACGACAACCATGGACTTTCCGTCGTCTTTATTTCGCAGTCCACGAACCAGAGTACGGATCTTTTTAATGTTACGACTGCCATAAACAATCGTGTTGAATATTTTCGATTCCTGAGCTTGGATCGCTTCGATCAACGAATTACCAATGACGGTGGTCGACTCAATGTCACTTTTGTCACTGATGCCTGAGCCCGAAACAATCGCTTTAGCTTTTCGCTGCGCAATTTGAGGCGCAACTTCATCGTCGTCCGGCCAAACGTACAATAACGTCGCCTTACCACCTTCGCTGGAACGAGAAAACTGCACGGCGCGGCGAGCCGCCAACGGCGATTCACTTTCGGCGTCTGCAGCAACGAGAATCTTTATCGGCTTATCCAGCGGAGGCGGCGATCCCCACACCATCATCGTCTCGCACGGCGCCTGCAGGAACAAACGCTGAGCCCACGATGCTCCTTCGTCATCGGACTTCAGATCATTGACCGCTGGTAGAATCAAGCGGACGGATTCGAGTGAATCAACCATGTCGACGAGCGATTCAGCCGGATTGGGCGCGACCAACTCACGCGTTTCCACGACGATCCGATCCATCTCGGCGTAATCACGCTGCTCGGCAACGTCTTCCTTCAATGCGACTCGATCGCAGGCTTCGAGCAAACTGAAAACGGCCTGAAAGATTTCGTATTCTTCAGCTTCTTCTTTGAGTAGAGAATCCCATTTCGCCGCCCCTGTCTGCCGCCGCGGAACGATCACCAGAAGATCATAGTGCTCCGCCGTCGCCGCCCGAATGCCCCAGTTGATCATCCGTTCAACTTGAGACGTCTCGTTGATATAGATTGCAATCTGCATAGTTGGAAGTTTGGCTCGAAGTTCGTACGGCAAGCGGAGGCGGATTCCCGGGGCTACCGATTGTAACCGATCCCGAACGTCAAACCACGCAGCCCAAAATCGCCTTGCGGAAAGGCTGCGGTGCCTCCGCCGATCCACGTTTGGTTCATGAAGCCAAATCGTCCGTACACAGATCGATTTTCGCCCACCGTTTTCGTGTATTGAACCGCGACAAGGAAATCCAGAATCGTGAGGAACTCGTCCGCACCGAGACGATTCTCAAGACCCGTTTGCGAATTCGTCACGACTTGATCGCGTTGGCCGAACAAGACGGCTCCGCCAAACGTCGTGACCAGTTCCATCGGCGTGTGGCCGATCGGACGATAGTATTCGAGAACCGCACGAGGCCCGTAAGCTCGCATGTCGGAAACGGAGCTTAGTGACTCAACCGTCACACCGTCTGCCGCGACGACGTTTGCGTTGAGCCGCTGTGCGATGCTGACGTATTGGAATCCGAAGTTTCCGTTGACGCGTGAAATCGGAAACTTCAACTCTTTGAAGAACGAAACGACACCTGAATCGATATCGATTGAGTGTTGAGTCGACAGGATCTCCCCTGGATCGTCGGCAACGATTCTGCTCCAAACATTTCGCCCAATGACCCACGCGTTTGTATGTCCGGTGACGTTGCCATCGCTGGTGAAGCTGGCGATCTCAGAATTCGAGTTGATGTTAAAGTAAGTTAACTCAACGCCGGGACCGTATTGAGACTCGAAGCCCAAACGAATACGAGGATGAAAATCCGAGTCGAAATCTAGAGGAATCGATTCGCCAAAATTCACGGCTTCGGTCGCGATCGCCGTGTTGCCTTGGAACTGTGGCTCAGCCCAAAGGACTTCTGCCATGTAGAAGAATCTTCCCGTGGCGATGATTTCATTGAAGGGTGGGAAGTCGCGTTTCTTGGTTTCGAAGTCGAACTTTTCACCGTCATCAATTGGATAGACTTTGCCACGCTGAATCGGCATCGCCTGTCGGTGTCCGACCTGCGGATTAAAGTTTGGAATGTACTCTGACATCGCAAATGCAGGCGGCTGAACCGGCAAATACGATTGCACTGCAGCACCAGGTTGCGCTGGTGGAGAAAGCGACAGATTTGAGTTCATTGGAACCACCTCATTGTGACCCGGCGTGGTACCGGTTACAGGTGGAACCCATTGATTACTCTGAAAGAAAGGATTGCTTTGGACAATAGGCTCAGGACGAGGATTCGACATGACGCTGGAACTCCCCGTCAGTGGAGCTTGCCAGGAATCGCCCTCCCTGTTTCCCCGAATTCCATAGAATGCGCCAAACGTTGGAGCGGTTGATTCGAATCGAGACGTGACTGCCGTGGAGGGAGAAAACGAATTCGGTGACTCGATCACCGATTGAGCGGCGAACGAGGGAATATCAACCGACGGAGGATCAATTGATTGAATTGGATTCGACTCTATGGGACTCGATTCGACTATCTGTTGTGGCATGACGGGAGCAGATAATTTTTCCTCGACTTGCGGCACATCTATTTGAGCAAAGCCAGCATCAGATTCTGCAGCGACAGGTTCCGGCGTTGCGTCGATCGTTTCAACAACAGTTTCCGTCGCGGATTCGATCGATTGCTGTGCCGTGAATTGATTGTCACCCGGGTCTATGTTGGTGATACTAATCGGTGTCGAGTCAGTTGCCTCATAGTTTGGCTCCTCAACGAGATCACCCGCGAATTCGGAATTCAGGTCTGGGCGTGAATCATCGCTGTTGAGACCTGAATCGAATTCCTCAGCCAATTCAGAAATCGAACTTGGAATTGAAGTATCCGCAACAGAAGATTTTGGAAGGGCAGATTCCAACAGAGTGGGGGCAGGATCCAGCAGAGCAGGCTCTGAAGGAGTATCCCCCAGCATCGCAGCGTCGAGATCCGGAGCAACGTCGTATGCTGAATCGACGACCGTTGCAACCGTTTTTGCCAGTGGTGAATTCGTGTTCGCGACGTCGCCGGTCTCCAGCCCTGCCATGACAACGCGACCGTTGCTGGATGGATTGGACTCGTACGATTGCAGATTTGCGAGCGCGGGAATTTTTGGAGTCGCATGGAACCCGTAAGTACTTGCCCCTGGCCTTGGACTTGGGATCTTAGCGGTTTGCGGTCGCGCTTCGGGCGGCAAAGCATAAGTACGCCGCGCATAGTTCGGCGGCATCAACTTTGGCTGCACATACTTTGGCTGCACATACGTTGGCTGCGACTGTGGGAGTCGAGGAGTTTCATAGTGAGGGTAGGACTGCTGCGGCAAGGCATACGCAATCGCGGCTCCCACCGTGATCACGGTTGTGGCAGTCAGTATCAGGATTAGTTGCTTCGAAGTCATTGATTCGTGCACGCAGGAAGTTGAATCAAACGGAAAAACCGTTGCCTCAAGAACAATCGGAATAACCGTTAAAACCGGCGATCAAATCCTGTTTGCGCGAAAGTGTTCCGCTAACCCAATGCTGTCCCGCAACCGAAAACGGCTCCCCAATCAGACGAAATTGGCTAACAGTTGAAACCGGCATCACTCTAAAACCTTGGCTAATCGGCAAAGTTTACCAACCTCCGCCCAGATTGAATTTGTTGCCTCTGACTGCGATAATCAGCGGATCAACGTTGGAAAAACGCTTGGAATCGCTTCCCAAAATCGCTCCCAAAATCGACACCGCATGATAGAAGTCGCCAATTCGATCTTTCAATTTCTGGCCCAACGGCCATTGATCATGCTGTTGCTGATGGCGCTGCCGCTGTTGCTGGCAGTTCGCACACGTCAGATTTATCCAACGCGCTTGATGCTGGGTATTTTTAGCTTGCTGGCCGCATCATCCATTTTGATCGCCTTTGCCCCAGTTCTGATTCCGGTCGTGCTGATCATTGACGTCATTTTCCTGTTGGCCGTCTTGGTCGATTTCTTCACCGTTGTGCCAGCAAAAAATTTGTCAGCCAGTCGCAACATGCTGAAGATCGTATCACTGGGCAAGCCCCATGATGTCGAGATCGAGCTAATCAACAAGTCTCGGAAGAAAGTAAGCGTCACTGTCAAGGACGACTTGCCTGACTGCTTTACCGCGACGCCTGCAAAATTTGACACCGCGATCGAACCTCGAAGTCGAGCCATTTTTGACTATCGACTCAACAGCGACACACGCGGCAAGTACTCGATGAAGACCATTTTTGTTCGAGCGAAGAGTCGCTGGGCGCTATGGAATGCACTGTATCAGTTGCCGGTCGAATCGCCGGTATACGTTTACCCTGACATGCGACAGATCGCCGAATACGATTTGTTGGCTCGGACGAATCGACTTAGTCTCGTTGGCGTTCGACGAACTCGAAAAATCGGACAGGACAATGAGTTCGAACGACTCCGCGACTACACCTCCGATGACAACTACAAGAACATCGACTGGCGTTCGACTGCGAAACGACGCAAGCTAACGGTCAAGGACTTTCAAACCAGTCAGAGCCAACGAATCATCTTCATGCTCGACTGTGGTCGTTTGATGACTGGCATGTCGGGCCGTTTCGACATGCTCGATCATGCACTCAACGCGATCCTGATGCTCAGCTATGTCGCGCTGAAGCAGGGCGATGCCGTTGGACTGATTTGCTTCAGCGACAAAGTCCACAGTTTCACTCCGCCGCGAACGGGTTTGCGACACATTAACCATTTGCTCAATGCGACGTTCGACCAAAAAGCCAACTATGTCGAATCGCGTTTCGACGACGCGTACTTTTACTTGCAGCGAAACTGCCCAAAAAGGTCCCTCGTTGTGCTGGTGTCAAACGTGCTGGACGAAGTCAACGCAAACCAGATCTTGCAATTCAATTCTCAACTGACGGGACGCCATCTACCGCTCTGCGTTTTCGCTCGAGATCACGACCTCTATCAGATGGTCGACGACTACAGCGATCATCCAGGCGAAACCGGCGACAAGACGCTCTACGAAGCTGCCGCGTCGGCCAGCATCCTTTCGTGGCGCAAACAGGTTATCACGGATTTGCAACACCAAGGCGTTTTGGCTGTCGAAAGTTTTCCTGAAGACATGACGGCTCAGTTGGTGAACCAATACCTAGAAATCAAGGCGCGGCATTTGCTGTAGCTCAGGCCAAAATCGTCAGGCTTCTTATTAAGGGTTCAATATGCCCACGGCGAGCGTTCCAGCTACGGCAAGACATGCAGAAAAAATCAATCCCAGAAGAAACACTCCGTTTCTCAATGACACTGACTCTTCTTTCTTCAACCAGTTCAAATAAGTCTCGGCAATTGGTCCGGCAAAGTAGCAGACGTTGGCGGCAAGACCCGCCACGACACAAGCAAACCAAAACTCCGGCAGCTTGTAAGCTCCTGTCAAGAACGCCGTGAACAGGCAGATTGCAATCAAAATAACGTTGTAGCGAACCCGGAGTTTTTCCCACGCTAGGAAAACTCGGCGAGCAATCGATTGGATTCCCCAGTCCGGCATTGCCTGAGCCGTTTCAATCGACTCGGCAACGGGCGGAGTCGCGTAAGGATTTTTGGATTCGGCCATCGAAAACGTTCTTGCGTTATTGAAGCTCATTTCAAAATTGAATTCGCAGGTTGGTAGTCCCGCCTTTAGGCGGAATTTGCATGCCTTCCGGCTGAAGCCGGTGCTACAAACGCAGGTTTTAAAATGTACTTGGACCTTTACAGTCTAGCGGATTGCATTGCGTCGCTGCAAACTTGCTAACAAGGTCCGATCCCATTACGCTTAGTGCATCAACTCAGCACCAATTTGAGATTCCTCATGCCAAAAATCGCATTCAAATGCATTCCCGTCGTTCTTCTCGTTTTGCTATCCACGAACACTTACGCTCAGGAAGCGAAAACGGAAACGCCCAGCAAAGCCGAAGCGACTGCGGCACCCATTCCCGTTCTGATCGTCGATGGCCAAAACGGATATCACGGCGACTGGCCAAAGATCACGCTGATGATGAAGACTTACTTGGAAGACACAGGCAAATTCAAAGTCGACGTCTATCGCACAAAGTTCCTGATGAACGGTAAACGCGAGGCCGAGTTCCCACTCAATGACGGAAAGAAGTACGAAGACTTCAAAGAATCAAAAACCGACCCGGACTTCAAGCCTGAATTTGCCAAGTACAAACTGGTCATCAACAACTTTGGCTTCAACGCTGCACCGTGGCCCGAAGAAACCAAAACTGCCTTCGTCGACTACATGAGTAACGGCGGTGGATTGCTCAGCATTCACGCGGCCGACAACTGTTTCCCGCAGTGGAAAGAATACAACTTAATGACGGGACTTGGCGGCTGGGGCGGACGAACCGAGAAGAGCGGCCCTTACGTTTACTACAACGACAAAGATGAAATCGTTCGCGATGAAGCGAAAGGGAAGGGCGGACACCACGGTCCTCAACACAAATTCGAAATCGTGCTCCGCAACAGTGATCACCCGATCACCGACGGAATGCCACCAAGTTTCCTGCACGCACAAGATGAACTCTATGAGCAACTTCGCGGTCCGGGTTTGAACATGACGATTCTGGCAACGGCATTCGCATCGCCAGAGCAGAAAGGCAGCGGTCGCCACGAGCCAATCCTGATGGCACTCAACTATGAAAAGGGACGCGTGTTCCACACGACGCTCGGCCATGCGGCTTACTCATGCGAGTGCGTTGGTTTCATCACAACGTTTTTACGCGGAGCAGAATGGGCAGCAACCGGTCAAGTCACCATCCCGGTTCCCAAAGACTTCCCAACGGGCACTGAAGAAAGCGTTCGAAAATTTGACGAGCGTGAGGCAAAAGAGACCGCAACCGAGAGCGCCAAGCACTAACGATTGGTCGCGGACGAAGCGGAACGGGAAGATACCATCATCGTCCAATTGCCAAAAATATAGCGTATCGGAAACAGTAAATGATTGCCGATAACTAACGAAAATTCACAACCGTTTGCAGGTATCGAACCAACTGCTGCCCAAGCGGTAATTCGCTGACCTTGATTTTGGCTTTACCGCGAAAACCGGTGAGTAGCTTGCTATCGACTTTGGCCAAAGGCACGGCAACTTCATACGACGTTAGCAACGGCGACTCAGATCCATCACCGCGTGGTTCGGCAGCGACGCTCCCACCGTTGGTAATCGAAAGCTCGCGAGGCAACTCGCTGAGTGAGTCTCGCGAAACGTTGGCGACCTGGGCCGTGAATCGCTCACCCGGAAGCTCGTCGAACATTAGCTGGACTTCGTGGCCTGCTGAAACCAGCTTGATGTCCGATTCGTTGACCACCAACGTGGCTTGCATTTGTTTCGGATCGCCAACAATGCAGAACAATGTCGCAGGCTCAAAATGAGCACTTCGATTCTGCGCATCCAACGGAGTTCCCGACCAACGACCAAGACGAGTCAACGTTTTGTCCGACGGCGATGCAGCAATGTTCGGCGGAGCAATCACTTGTCCGTCACGCGAGGCAACCAATTCGAGCTTCTTTCGCTTCAGCGATTGGGCTTCGAGCCGTCTTTTGATCTCTGCGATCCGAACGGAAGCTTTCGCAATTTGTCCTCCCGCGCCGGCACGCGTCCGTCTTTCAGACTGTAATGTGGCCAACGTGGCGTTCTCGCGAGCCAAGGCTCCTTTGAGTTGCTCCGCTTCGAGGTCCAGATCGTCGTTCTCCAGAACCGCGATCGTCTCGCCTTTTGAAACCGAATCGCCGGGCTTCTTCAACAGCTTCTGAATTTTTCCGGGCTGCACGACGAACACCTGGTCGGCATCAATCGGACGGAGTACAAAACTTGCGGTGACATGACGCGAGACAGGAATCGTAAACAGAAACCAAAACGCCGCCACAACCAAAGCAGCTGAAATCAATAATCGGATCTGTTTCACTTCTCGTAGTCTCCCCGGATAAAGAAAAAATCTCGTCAACTTGAACATCGGAATCACGACCATGCCGACCAACGACATCGCGATCATTCCATGGGCTAACACACTTAGCCCGTACGGTTCGAAGATTTGGATCAGGAACCAGAAAATCATCAGCATCACAAACCAACGATACACAAACGAAGACACCGAATACGCTGCAAACGCCCAACGTCGTCGCTTTGGCAAACTGCGATGCTGGACCGGCTTCATTCCTAGGCACGCGACTCGCAGCCAGTTGATCATCGAAGTTTTTGACTTCTGCGCTAGGTTCGGAATCTCTAGGTAGTCAGACAGCATGTAATAGCCGTCGTATCGCAATAGCGGATTCAGATTGAAAATGATCGTGCTGACCGAACACAGAAAAACGGTGTTCAGCGCCAGATAATGCAGCCAGCCAGGATGCGTGTACCACCAAACGAACGTTGCGATCGCGGCAATCACCGTTTCGACATACATTCCGGCGGCTCCGATCGCGATGCGATGCCATTTGTTCGGCAGTAACCAAGAATCGGACGTGTTGCAGTACATCGCCGGCGTCATCACCAACAGCATGAATCCTATCTCATGGCATTCACCGCCGTAGTGCTTGCACGTCAATCCGTGGCCAAGCTCATGAATGGACTTGGTCACAATCATGATCGCGCCCATGAAGAGTATATTTCGCACATTGAAGAACTGACCAAACTCAGGCAACCGTGAATAAAACTCACCAAGGTTGCTCAACACCAAAACGACAGCTGAAACCATCAGCATCAAGCACACGACATTGGTGCTGCGCCAAAACAGAAAGCGGACTTTTGGATAAAGCCAGTTCAAAAACGGTTCCGGATCGACACCGGGAAAGCGAATCGACATGACGCTCATCAACAACTGAGTCGCCTTTTGTTTGAGCTCTTTGTTGCGTCGCTGCCTTAGTGGCACCGATTGTCCCGGAAGGTCAGACACCAGCAAGCCGTTCTTGTGGAAGCTATTGACCAACATGTGGACGGATTCGGTGGTGATTTTCGTTTCTGGAAATTCCATCTCCAACGCATCGCGAATCTCAATCGCACTCGTTTCACCATCAAGCATCTGACTGGCAAAGTATTCTGGGCCGCGAAGCTGATAGTACTTCAACGCGATCGGATCTTTGACGACCCACGAATCTTCACCCTGATAGTTGCTCACGCGGATCACCAGATCGGGACGCAACCTAAGCGCAATCGGACGTCGGTCAGAAGAAACGCTGCTGGAGTGATTGATCGTCGCCATGATGATTACCAGAGCGGAAACAGAACTTTGGCCTGCAGGAATTCACTGACTGGATGGAACCAGACATATCCTAGGCTGGCTTCACCACAATCGATTTTGGCAGTCACACCGGAACGCGATTGACGAATGTCGATTCCTTCGATGGCAATGTCGACCAGAATCTTGAGATGATGTTCGTTGGCCGCATTGACTTCGGTCGTCGTTCCGACCGAATTCACTTCGCCACGATGGGTTACGCCAGGCTCGGCTGCCAGAATGAATTCGACTTCGACCGGTTCATCTTCTGATTGGGCTTCCCTCCAACGCTTCATGAAGTGGCCGACTTTGCGATCGGGCAAATCGAGTTCCAACGTCCAACGTCCATCAACGTCAGCAATTTCCATGAGCTGATCGGCGACTGAGACCGGGCGATTTTGCAATCGCTTCCGGACTTCCCAAGTCATCACTTGACCTGCAAGCGGACTGGTGACGACCAACGCGTTTTGACGTTCGATGAAAATCCGCTGCTGCTGCTGAAGACTTTCCAGCTCCGCCTGTTGAGCTTTGAGATTTTCCTGTTGAAGTGATTCTTCTTCACCACGCTTGCGACTAAGACGCATCGAGTTGATCGAGCGAATCGATTGCTCAACCTCTTTGATTCGGCCATCGATTTCCGTTATCTGATAGTCCAGATCGAGGTCAGTCAGTGTTGCGACCGTCTGCCCTTTTTTAACTTTCTGTCCATGATCGACGAGAACTTCTTTAACAACTCCCGGACGCGATGGAAAAACGAGAGCTCGTTGCTGAGGAATGATCGAACCGTCACACGAGAGTTGGAAATCTGACTGGACGAAAATCAAAGCCAAGGTTGCGGCGATCAATCCGACGCTCGCCGCGATTGTTTTGGGAAGATGACGAGCTGCAAGGATGATTTTCGATTTGCCAAGCCATTTCCAAACGGTGTACAGAAAAAGAGACTGGTGATTCCAAGCGTTACGGTAGGCGTCGCTGGCGTGTCGCATCGCCAACTCCACGACAGGAGCTTGTTGCTCACGATCCCATTGTTCGCGACAGTGTTCGACAATGATCCCGCCGATCATTTTTTTTTGCTCGCGATGCGCGTCAACTTGCATCTGCTTTGATTCCGATTTATCAAAAACAGGCATGACGACCATCGTTCGTGTCGCTGAATTGGCAAGGTAATCCTGAAGCGGACCGTCAATCTGCGGTGGCAACGACTCCTCGTCGGGATACCAAAACATTTGCCGCGTCGGGAGAACTTTGCTGACAACTTTCTCCAGCATCCGAATCGCGTTGCTCCGACGGTTCACCGATGGTTGCCCGCTCACAGCAAGAGTCCGAATTCGCTTGCCTTGTGTCACGACGACGGTGGCTCGATCACATTCCAAGAATCGTCTGGTTTCGTTAGCAATCGTCGCCGCGTTTTCTTTTAGGTCCAGCGACTGATGCAGTGAGTGAATGAATGCTTCGGTGGCCACAGGATCAATTCGTGAAGCCGGCGTTTGCTCAAGCTGTTGCCCGGACGGCATGCCGTAGACTGCAGCGGCGCGGCTCAATGATGCCAGCGAATCGATCTTTTCAGTGACTTCATTTCGCGGTACGTCTCCCGCGAAAAATAGCTCAGCAACTTCCTTGCGACCGCCGTGATCAATGGAGACCATGAGGATCGCCGGATGTAGGCTTTGCTCAACGCCGTTTTGAGTTCCCGAGCCATCTGCTGAAACGAGTAGTGGTTGACTTGATGCGCAAGCTTGCCGCAAAAAGTCCGTGTGTTGTTTGGCCGAACAGCCGAGTTTCAGCATCTCGCTTTTGCCACGATAGTGTTGGCAAACTGGCTTTGGAATGTCGTCCGTGCAGTCCCAAAACATTCCGCCCAAAGCATCGTATTCGTTGATCGCATGATCGATGAACTTTTGCAAAAACTCACGCCGGTTCCCAGCCTTTTCGGCAAAGCGCTGGATGGTTTGTTCTTGCGTCGTCGTCATTGCATTTACAGCTAAATTGAGGAAGCTTCCAGTTTAGTCCAACGCCACTGAGGCTACACGAAAAATCAATTAGAATGACGTCCGCCGAAGCCCGCCAAACGGTTTAACCCGAACTTAACTCTTCCTGAAACCCATGAATCGAACCACCGTTCCTTTGACCTTAACTGCATTGCTGTTGGCCATGAGCACACTCGTCTTCTCACCTGACACGATGGGACAACAACTCAGCACTGAAGGACAATTGCGAAAGTCCGCTCATGATTTCCTGTTTAAGGAATTCGTGACCGATAGAAAGTGCGATTACTCGAACGACAAAAAGATCCTCAAAGAGATCGTCGTGAGCACGAAACGAATCGAGGCCGACGACGAATTGGTGATCGAATTGCCAGAGGGATCTCAACGCGTCGCGAGCATGTTTCGGCATTTGATTCTTCGAGGCGAAAATCTTGATCGCGCTGGCGGGCTGACGCTGGAACCGTATCAGGCTGACTCGCACATGCATCACAGCATTCAAAAGCCTGAAATTTACCGAGTCCAAATGGGTTCTTTGCCGATTCCAAAAGACGGCAATCCAAAAATTGTGCTGCGAGCAAAAGTCAGTGGTCCGGTCGTTGTGACGGAAGTCGCGTTCAGCTCCCAAGGAAAACTACGTACGAATTTCGACGACATTCCATTTCGAAATTTGGGCGACGAGCATCCTATCGAGAAGGTCGTCATTAACATCGACACGAGTCGTGAACTTTCAATTGCTGGCCATATCGACCTCGAACGCGAGAAGTTTTTCAGATACTACGCTCGCCCCGGAATGCATCATCCGTCACAGCAACAGTGGGCAAAAGACAGGAACTTCTTACCCGGAAGACAGATTTCGAAGATGCAATATTCGCTGGTGAAAGGTTATAGTCCCAACCAGCCAAAACTGCATGAATCGAAAACGAAGAAAGGCTACGCGGACCTTTCGTTCTTTGAAGAATACGATTCGACGCCAACGGTCACCAAAGCCATCGAACCGTTTCGGGATATCGATTACGCAATGTGCCTCGACAACTGGCCCGACTTCATGTCGATCGAGCACGTTGGCCGCGGGACTCCGAAGGTGGAGCACTTTGATGCCGCTGCCGAACTGGCCGGCGCTGTCATCGCAGACCAAGTAAAAGATGGTGGCCGCACCGCGACATGGTGGGAAGTCAAAAACGAATCGACGATCAAGTCCGAATGGGACTACCACTGGGACGACAACTCCTGGGACTTGCTGGCTAAATTTCACAACAAGGTTGCCGATCAGGTTCATAAGCAGGCTCTTGGTGTCAAAGTTGGCGGTCCATCGTCAGCTTGGATGCAACTACAGATCAAGGACTTTTCACTTTACAAAAGCCAACGTCAATTCATGGACGACACGAAAGGTCAACTGGATTTCTATTCGCACCACTTTTATGAGGACTTCAACACGATCGGCGCATGGGAACGACGTTCTTCGACCTATTCGAACTACCTGATGGGACGGCTGGAAGCGATCCTTAACATGATCCGCGGACACATGCATGGCACGGACAATGTGAGGCCGATTCTGGTCACCGAATGCGGGTCGTTGCAACCGGGAACCGGGCCCAGCGACTATTGGTTACGTTTGAGATCCTACAGTGCTTACACTCACAAGTTTCTACAACGACCACACGAGATCGACATGAGCGTTCCGTTTGCGTTTCTATCAGTGCATTGGAATCCGACCAGCGGCAACGCGGCGTTCATTCCCGATGAAGGGCAGGGCACTCAAGTCCCGATTGATCAACTGAACGCGACTCCTGTGGCTCATTTCTTTGACCTGTGGAGCGATTTCGATGGACGTCGCTTACCTGTAAATTTTTCGCGCCGCTGGCTTGATGTGACCGCCTTGCACAACGGCGATCAGGTTCATGTTGCTCTTACGAACATGGGCGGGCAAAGCTTGAATGTAGATCTTTCGAGCCTTGCTCGGCCAACTCAAATCAAGTCCATCAATCAAAAGAGGCTCTACTATCGCGATGGAGAAGTTCATTTCGAACCCGAAAACGAATTAGCGGATTTATCTTCGGTTCCTGTTGACGTCGAAGAAACGACGATCGTCACGGTCACTCTTCGAAGTCCTCTATCGGTTAGCAAACCTCTCAGACGAGACTTTTGCTATGCTTCGGAAACGGCTGTCAAAGCAAACGATTCGCCAGAGGATGGCTTCAAAATCATTGTTCCCAGTACGATTCCGATGTCTGGAAAGATCGAAAAAGTTCGTTTGGTGATTGGAGTTCACCGCGACGGCGGATTGAAGAAGGCATTGAAATTGAACTTCAACAGCAAAGAAGCCAACACCGCACAGAAATGGGCCTCTGACGTGAAGAACCTTTTCGAGCCAGTCGTGATCAACATTCCGGCTTCGATGATCCGAGAGCGAAACTTTCTTAAGGTTGGTCGCTACGAAGGCTTGACGATCACTTCGGTTCACCTTGAAATTGACACCGCCACTTTTTGAACGCAACACGAGAAACCCATGAAGAAAATTACGCTCTCCGATGAACCTGACTTCGCTCCCGTCGATGGCTATCGCGCGAAAATGATTCACACCGATCAGATGTCGATCGCTCATTGGGATGTCGATCCTGGCTGCGAGTTGCCAGAACACTCGCATCCGCATGAACAGATCACGAACATCATCGAAGGCGATTTCATTCTGAATCTTAACGGCGAACCAATTCAACTTTCCGCTGGAGATTCTCTGGTGATTCCTGGCAATGCGGTGCATTCTGGCGTTTCGGTCACGGCTTGCAAAATCATCGACGTCTGGAACCCGCCGCGAGACGACTACAGGTAGGCCGTCGACGATTGGAGTACAATCAGTGTTGGACAAAACTAACTCGACTGGCGAATTGAAAATGAATCGGCGAACATTGTTGAAGTACTCGGTTGGTGTCGGTGTTGGAATCTCAGCAAGCCAAGGTTTGAATCCACTATGGGCTTCTCAAGAAACTGAAAAGCCAAAATTCAAGCTTGATCTGTGTGGCGGACGCGTTGGCATCGAGGCCAATCAAAGCCAGTTGATTGATCTGGCGAGCGCTAACGGTTTCACAGCCGTCGAGCCGCTCGACTGGGACCTCAAAAAGATGGATCAAAAAGCTCTCGATGCGATTCAGGAAAAACGCAAGAGTGCCAACCTCCAATGGAGCGCCGCCGGACTTCCGGTTGAGTTCCGCAAATCGGAAGAGAAGTTCAAAGAAGACCTCGGTAACTTGGCCGCGACCGCCAAACTACTTCAGGGCGTTGGCGTTACTCGTATTGGGACGTGGATCATGCCCTGCCACGAATCTCTGACGTATCGTGCCAACTTCCGCCAACATGCGGACCGCCTAAAGGAAGCCGCCAAAGTACTCGAACAACACGGTTTGAAACTGGGACTGGAATACGTCGGGACCAAGTCGCTTCGGATCAGCAAAAAGTTTTCGTTCGTTCACACGATGCAAGAAACCGGAGAACTAATTGCTGAAATCGGACAGAGCAACGTCGGCTACATTCTCGACAGCTGGCATTGGACGATGGCAGGCGAAAGCGGAGATGACATTCGCTCGCTTACGAATGAACAAGTCGTCGCGGTCGACCTCAACGATGCTCCTGCTGGTATCGAACTTGATCAGCAGATGGACACCGTTCGCGAATTGCCGATGGCAACGGGAGTGATCAATTGCGGCGAGTTCCTGAAAGCTCTCGTGGACATCAAATACGACGGTCCTGCCCGAGCCGAGCCGTTCAATAAAACGCTCAACGCGATGGACAATGAAGCGGCTGCCAAAGCCACGGCTCAGGCGATGAAAAAAGCGTTTGCGACCGTTGGAGCCTAGGTCAGCGCATCGAAAAAGCGTGCTGAAATCACTCAGCACGCTTCATTCGTAACAGCGGAGACGACAGGATTCGAACCTGCGGTACAGTTTGACCCGTACACCTAATTAGCAATCAGGCGCTTTCGACCACTCAGCCACATCTCCGGTCAGGCGATAATCTGACAGATCGCTTTCTCTTTTTCAAGACGTAAAAA
>CALLUY010000170.1 GCA_938010615.1 uncultured Pirellulaceae bacterium
CCCACGTGTGCAGCACGCCCGTGAAGCCCGTGGCACTGGCACCCACATGCCGCGGCTCTGCTGCTCCGTCCTTCAACGACTCGCTGGCGCAGTCGAACATCGCACGATACGCGACTTCCGGATTGCGGAGTACTGCCGAACAACGAAACAGGGACACCGAACAACGAAACAGGGACACGAACAACGAAACAGGGGAACAACGAAACAGGGACAGGTCCAGTTTATCTCCTTTTTGGTCTTCCTAGCCTTAGAAGTGTCGATTCTAGGCCAAGTTTCTTCGTCACTGCCTAATGCACTCTTGAAGCCTGCGGTTCGGAACTGAGGAATTTTTGGATCTGAACCATGCGAAGCACCAGCCCAACACGTGTGTTGACCTTAAGTTTTTTGTGTAGCGTTTCGAGGTGATAACGTACCGTCCGCGGCGAGATCCCTAAAAGCTCAGCGATTCGATCTCGCTTTTGACCTTCGAAAAGCAACCGGCAAACTTGTCCTTCACGCCGCGAAAGTCGAGCGTAAGCTTTGATAGCATCCCACTCGGTGTCACTAATAAGATCTTCGCCAGGACGCTCTGTCCAATCGAAAGTTTTTTTGGCGGCTTTGACGACGGGGAAAATGTGACGAGGCATGTTCATTTTGGTCTCAATAAATGCGACTAATAAGAGCTTTAAGGTCCTCACCTTTGGTCTCTAGGCTGGATCTTGGTCTCACTGTCACTCATCAAAAAATGATTTTCAAAAGAAGTTTCGTCTTCCCTTACTACGCATTGTTTCCAGACCACCAACGATCCGTGTTTTCATACAACTGTTCGGTATTAACACTTGTTAATGCAAAGAATCGTTCGTAAACAGCGGCCATATTGGCCGGGTGATTTCTGACATCGTCACCAAATTTCCGATGCGAATCGGGAGGCAACATGTCGGGCGCATCGGTCTCCAGGAGAATTCGATCCGATGGGATTTTGCGAAACACATCAACGACGTTTCGCTTTCGAGAATGCAGAAAATAGCCAGAAAAAGAAAAGCAACCCCCAAGTGCGACCAGCTCTTTCGCGGTCTCAATGGAGCCTCCAAAAGAATGTAGTAAAAATCGTGGCAACGCTTTTGCCTGTCTAAGCTCTTCCATCAACGGACCCCACGCCTTCAAACAGTGGATCGTGCACGGTCGATCCAGCTCTTGAGCCAATGCAAGTTGCGCTCGAAAAACGATTCGCTGGTCTTCGATATCGTGGTTCTCTATCCAGCGATCAAGTCCGCATTCGCCAACGCCGGCATTGGGGAACTGCAATAGAAAGCCACGTAGTTGCTCGAACCAATCCGCGGGTCGTGCCTTAATCTTCCACGGATGCAAACCGAACGAAGCTCGAACGAATGTCGGATGTTGATTCGCAAGTTGCACAACCGACTGCCAATCAGAGGGCTCGGTGCCGTTGACGATGCAACAATCAATCCCGACGCTTTTCATTTCGGAGACAATCGATTCACGGTCGCCATCGAAACGTGGATCTTGCAAATGATTGTGGGCGTCGATCAGCATTACTGCGCTGGCATCTGAAGATCCGAAAGCGAAATACGATGCGTCACTTTCAGATCTCCCGCGACATCAACGATTTGCATGGTGACCGATGGATCATCAATCGTCCAATCGATTTCGATCATGCCAAAGTGATTCTTTGGCCAAACGTCACCAACGCGAAACTTATTCGGTTCGGTCTTGTGCCAGTCCATCGTCAAGCCGCTGGCAGTGACATCGTAGATCGGATAGAGCCCCTCGAAGTCACGCTTTGAAATCTCTCCCCAGTGAACGTCGCCCGAAATGAAGACAACTCCATTGGCTTTTGCATCGCGAACGGTTTCGAACATTTTCTGTTGCTGTGCCGGTAGATTTGTCCACGACTCGTAGCCGTTGTACTCATGGCCAAATTGAATCGAAGAACAAATGATACGAAGGTCAGCCGGTTTCTTCAGTTCATCCACCAGCCACTTCCATTGAACTTCACCGAGAAGCGTTTTCTCCGGATTCGGATCGGGTTGATACTGATTCTTAAGTCCAGAACCTGCTGGAATCGGCGAAGGATTTCGCTTAAGGGGATCTCGAAACGTTCGCGTGTCCAGCAAGATGACTTGGACCGCGTGGTTTTGATTCGTGAAGAAGTGCGAGCCATAGATTCCCGGATGCTCGCGACGCGGGCTGTTGGCGGAAACGTTCCAAAACTCCATGAAGACATCTTTGGAGCGGTCTTTGAATTCGTATTCTTTGCCTGCGTCGTTCCAGCCGTAATCATGATCGTCCCATACAGAAAGCGTCGGCACATTGGCTCGCAGGTTTTGAAATTCCTTTTTTGCGCCAAGTTTTGCATATTTGGCTTTGAGGACTTCCATGTCTTTGGTGTCGCCGTAGATGTTGTCGCCAAGATAGATAAACAGATCCGGCTTTTTGGCGACGATAGTGTTGAGCACAGGTTGCTCGTGATCTTGATGTCCGCATGAACCGAATGCGATACGTGAAACGACCGAATCAATTTCGGCAACGGTTCGAATCGTTGGAGATTCATCCTGACCGTTCAGCGGCAAAGCGAAACAAAGCATCAGAGCCGCGATTTTGAAACACAGAGGCACGGAGATCACAGAGGACAATTCCGAATCATTTCTCTCTGTGTTCTCTGTGGCTCTGTGTTGAAACGAAATCATGTCTGGCTCAGTGATTTGACTAGTTCAGTGTTACTTCTAAATTTAGGATTGCTTGTCAAAGTAGCACGTCTCTCCGAGGCGTGGAAAATCGTCTCGGAGAGACGAGCTACTTAATTGCCAACCCTAGTTCTTAGCGGTATCGTTGCACTAGGGTTTAAGTATCTTCTTTAAATGTGGTTGCATTGCTTTGGCGACAGCTTTCACAACCGGCACCGCAACGCTGTTTCCGAACTGACGATAGGCTTGCGTGTCGGAGACAGGAATCTGCCAATCGTCCGGAAAACCCATCAACCGCGCACACTCGCGAGGTGTGAGTCGGCGTGGATTGCTGCGCGGACCACGCTTAATCAGAATCTCACTGCCATCTTTGTAGTAACGGGCGGATAAAGTTCGCGACGTATCTTCCGGTGTCACCAATCCGAAACCGAATCCGTTGCCTTTGGCTTTGTGCTTCGCGGCGTAGGCTTGCAAGTAATTCCACAACTTATCGGACAGTGTGTACTTTGGATTGACTTTGGCTTTCGCGCCAATCGTAAACGGTTCTTCCGCAAGTTCACTTCCATCTTGCGGATGCAGAATCGAATCGAGCTTTGGCCCGACCTTCGGAAGCTTCAGTTTGCTAAAGCTGAATTTGGTAGGTTCGCGAAACCCGACGATAAAAACTCGCTCGCGATGCTGAGGCAGGAAGTGCTTTGCGTCGATGACTTTGTGGTGAACTTCGTAGCCCAATTCGTCCTGCAATGTTTCGCGAATGACATTGAAGGTTTCGCCCTTTTGATGGCTGAGCAAATTTTTGACGTTCTCCAACACGAAAGCGGCCGGACGATGATGAGCAATGATGCGAGCGATTTCAAAGAACAGTGTTCCTTGTGTCTTGCATTCGAATCCGTGCGGTGTGCCGAGCGAATTTTTCTTTGACACGCCGGCAATTGAAAACGGTTGACAGGGAAAACCGCCGACAAGCAAATCGAAGGGCGGAATCGATTCTGCTTCTGCTTCGCGAATGTCACCGTGGACAGGATGTTCGCTAGGGAAGTTGGTCGCGTAAGTTTTTTGGCTAAAACGATCCCATTCACTGGTCCAAACGCATTGGCCTCCGATCGACTCCATCCCAAGACGCGTTCCACCGATGCCGGCAAACAGGTCAATCATGCGAAAGGCCGGTTTGCCGGTTCGTGATTTTCGTCTCGAATCGAAAGGCAGACGTTTCTGTCTTTCTGGCTGGAGTGTTTCGCTGGGCATATTCCCGTCCGTAGTTGTGGTACGGGAATAATACCAGAGATCAATTCCGCTGCCAGGGTTCGGAAGAATCTCGTAGTGAGCCTCTTTCTTGATCGAGTCAGAGACTGAGACTGAGACTGAATCGACCAAGAAGTTTGGCACCGACTCCTGAGCCTGTGGAGTAAAACCAATACAAGCACGACGCGCGAAATTTGATGTTGCGCTACATCAAAGCGCGCGAGTGAGTGAGTCAAGAAACTGCGAGAAAAACTCACTCGCTTGCGCTTTTTGATGTTGCGCAGTAGGCCGGATCAAGGACGTTCGCATACCCGGAACTGCGAAAACACGGCACTCCGGTTTGAAATCTGTGAACGTTAGTCAACTTCTTGGTAACGTCCGATGCTCCGGCAATTCCTGTGTTTTCTTGGTCCGGCCTACCAGAAAAGCGCAACATCAAAACTTGCGCTTCGTGCTTGTATTGATCACTAGACTAGAACTAATCTTTTCGATTCTTGATTTGAAACTCGAGATCCTTGACGAAGTCCTGAACTTCTTCCGCAGCGGCCTCATGCGAAACGAGGACCAACACGCCGCCGATGCAGAACAGATCGCAATTGCCTCCTCCATTTACTTGCCAACAATCCGGACTGACAACACGAGTGATCGTTTCGACCAGAAGATGCTCGGCCGTCACGAGTTCTTGGGGAACGACAACCTGAACCAATTGTGACTCTGAAGATTCAACATCTGCAACTTGGGGCGTGATACAGAAGACACCACCGCCTCCACCCTGACCTCCGCCAGGAATACCTCCACCGCCCTGACGAACCGAAACGATTGGTTTTCCAATTCGATCGGCTTCCGTCAGCTTGATCACCTTCAACAATTCACGAACGTCGATCATGTGGCGGGCCAAGTAGTCCGGTTCGTTTTCGTCATCAATGCTGATAATCATCAACAAACCATTTTTGATGGCGTAGGTTGCATCAACCGCTTTAAGCAGCACGCGAAGACTATCCGATAGCGGCAGTCCAGCCAAGTTTGCTGATACTTCTGTCGCGTCGTCGAGCACGCCGTCGAGATTCGAATCGATGACGATATTCAATTGCAAATCCTTCGCAAGCTGCGCCACAACGTCGCCAAAGGGTTCCGAATCGTAGACCAGATCGATTGGCTGGTTGAGCTGCCTTCGAATCCGCTGATTCGACTCGGTTCTTGAAGCCAGTCTTGCCGGGACCGCCGATTTTTGTGGAGCAGTTTTGTCAAACGGATTTGAATCTGCGCTTGAATCATTCGCACCTCCGAACGGATCCTCGCCTTGCTGCGCAACAGACTGCGAAGGCGATCCGAAACGAGCCTTCTCGGGCCACATCGCCATTGTCAAAACGGCGACCAAAAACATTGCAGCAGTTGCCAAAGTCATAAATCTCATCATCCACCTCTTTCGATTTGCCAAAGAAACTGATTGAAGATTTTTCGCCAATACGGCGGCATCCCCGAACTCTTCAACGGCTTGCATCACCGCTGTTTTTTTATCCATTCCGCTTTCAAGCAGATCTGCGACGCGCGATTCGAGATGGTCCCGAAGTTCTGCGCCGATCTGCTTTCGTTGTCGCTCACTAAGACCAAGTAGCCGGCCGACCAGTGAAAGCCACGTTTCAAATTCGTCATTGGACATTGCTTCCCCCTTACTATCCGAGTTTTGGTACCGGTTTGTAGTAACCCTGCATCAACCCTGCCATGCACTGCACATATTGATTCCACTGATTGGCTTGCTTCGTCAAACGCTTGCGGCCGGCAGCCGTGATCGCGTACCACTTTCGCCGTCGGCCTGTTGAATCGTCCCAGCGGCTACGAATGAGTTTCTCACCCTCCAGTCGATGCAACAGCGGATACATCGTGCCCGCTGACATCGAGACTTTCTCGCCAGAAGCCTCGCGTATTTTCTTCTGAATGATGTATCCGTATTGATCTTCCTGATCGAGGACCGCCAAAACCATCAAATCGAGGCTGCCGCGCAGGAGATCGCTTTCGAATTTGTCTACTTTTTTGGCCATTGAAGGCTTTCACGTTACACAGGAGCTTACTATCGGCGAGCAATGCATCGAATATCGATATATCGCATGACGATACATTAGCAAGTCGCAAATCCCATGTCAAGAAAATTCCTAACGAAAGACAAGCCCCGGGATCTGGTAAAGAGGGACGAATCTCAGGTTCTGGAGTTCCGTCATCGCTACGCTTTTTGAGATTTATTCCCCAATCGCAGCCCGAAGCTGATCCTGCAGATCCTCAGTCGTGGCATCCCCAACCCACTGCTCAGCTTTTAGGTCGAGAACGTCTTGCAGTTCGCGAGCTCTACCTAGATTGCCGATTCTGGCATACGACAAGCCCAGATATGCTTCGACTTCTGGTCGGATTTCGGACTCGCCAAACAGAATTGTCTCCAGTCGTATCGCTTCCTCCAAAGAATCAATCGCCTCGGCATAGCGACCAAGCCGATACTGCGCGGCGCCGAGACCGGCAAAGGATGCGATGGAAGGATAGAAACGACAAATCTTTTCCGCGGCTTTGATGATTTCTTCGAGTTCCGCAGCGGTGGCTTCTTCGACCCAGACGCGCTCCACGGAATCAAACGTTTCAGCGATCGCATCACGATTGAGATACGGTGTAGCAAATTCTGAGCTGGCATGACGAATCCGCACTAACCCAACTCCGGCTGTCGCCAGTGACTGCCCATCATCGGAAAACGATGCGTGCAGCATTGCTCTGGCTGGCTGAGTCTGAAAGACGAACAGTTCGACGCCAGTTTCAACGTCCCAAATACGCACCGTCCCATCGTCACTGGCACTTACCAAATTGCGACCATCGGCTGAAAACGTCAAGCCTGCAGCATGAGTCGTATGTCCCTCGATCGAAACTGGAAGCGGAATCGATTTCTCCAAATCCCAAAGAATGATTTTTCCATTGGCCGCGCTGCTGGCGATCAAATTGCTGTCTGTCGGTGAAAAAAGGGCTCGCCAAACAGGCTGGTTGTGCCCTTCAAGTGTCGTCAAGTGCTCAAACGTATTGGCATCCCAGACTTTTACGGTTCCATCATCGCTGGCAGTAATAAGCTGTTTTCCATCGGGAGAATACCTGGCTGATGCGAGGCCCTCTTCGTGGCCGCGCAAGACACCCAGTGCCTCGAACGTCGTCGAATCAAGAATCTTTGCGAGGCCATCGCTGCACGCAACAACAAGAAGTTCTCCGTTAGGCGAAGTGCTGATGTCCCAGACCATTGAATCAGAAAGATAAACTTTCTTTTGCGGTTCCAGTACCTCATCAGGACAACCGAGCCGATCCCAAACCCAAAGTCCAAAACGATCACCGCCTGCAATCAGCCTTCCATCACTCAACCAGGCGACACTTAACACGGCGGCGTCATGTGGAAGCTGCTTTTTCAGCTTACCCGTCGACGCATCAATCAGCGCGACGACGCCGTTCTCACCGGCAGTCGCGACCATCGATTTGTCTGGCGAAAAAGCAGCTCGCCAAACTTCATTCGAATCCTCAAAGTCATGCGACACCGAAGTACCCGCATGCTCGGTACTCCAAAGTCGCAGCGTCTGATCGTCAGACGCGGTGATAATTTGCTTTTCATCAACCGTAAATTTGACTTCATTGATGGGGCCCGTGTGACCCTGCCACGTGGCGATTGGATTCCCATCGAGATCCCAAACGATCGCAGTATTGTCGTTAGATGATGTCGCAACTAATTTACCCGAAGGTGAGATATCAACACCAAATACTTTGGATTTATGGGCCGCGAGCTGCGCTTTCAAAGTTTCCGTTTCTACATCCCAGATGCTGGCGACTTTATCATCACCACAACTGGCCGCGATCGTGCCATCCTCTGACAGATCGATTCTGCGAACCCCCATCGGATTCGCATCGATATCGTTCTGCAGTTCGTATTTGAGTTCCTGAATATCGTCGGTTCCTGATTCAATGAGCTTCCAAATTCGCAGTTTGCCATCCATGCAGCCTGAGGCCAGTAGGTCTCCGGTCCCGTTGAATTCCAGCGCAGTCACTTCGTCCGTGTGGCCCTCGATTTTCCGCATCGTTTTGCCCGAATCCACATTCACCAATAGCACGCTTGATGGCTGAGCCTGAGGGAACAAGTTGTTTCGCGTGGCAACTTCACGAACGCTGTCGTTGCCCAAAAAACCCAAGGCCAACACGGGACGTTGCGGGTGAAAACTGAGCGACGAAACGTCTTGTTCAAAAGGCCCGAGCGTTTTGAGCAGCTTGCCGCTCAAGGTGCTGAAAATGGAAACCATATTTGATTGATCGGCGACCGCGAATTGTTGTTGATCTTCGGAGAATCGAACGCACACGACCATGTCATTGAGAATACGTCGGTAGATTTTTTGATTGGTTTTCGCATTCCACAGATAGACGGTATCGTCGGCGCCACCGCTGAGAAAAAAGTCTCCTTGCGACGACACATCGACCGAAAGTACATAGTGAGCATGCCCGTGCAGCGAGTTGCCTGGCTTGCAGGTATACATTTCGTTTGCCAAGTAGCGACTGATCCACGTGCGAGACGAAGATTCGATCTGCCTCAACGTTTGCCAAGCTGATTGCGTGTTGTTGTTCTGCCAGTCACTCCAAGTCGATTTGTGCTGCTGCGCGTAGAGCTGTTTACTTTTCAGGGTTTCGGCCTCTTTAGCGCGGACTTCCGCAGACAAGGCTCTGGCGGTTTCCTGTTTGGCATGCTTCGCGTTTTCGTTAGCTCGATTTAGAGCCAATGTCGTCGCAACGATACCACCAACAAGCAAGGCCATGATCGTTGCCAGCGAAGCGACCAAACCTCTGTTTCGTCGGACAAACTTCTTGATTGAATAGACAGTACTGCGCGGCTGGGCGAGCACGGTTTCATGATTCAAATACCTTTCGATGTCGATCGCCAAACCGTTCGCGGTCTCGTAGCGGCTGCGACGATCTTTTTCCAATGCCTTGAGAACAATTGAATCGAGATCGCCTCGAAGTTTGTCTGCTACCTGATCGACCGTCGAAGATGTGCAATCCGAAACCCAGTTCGAACAGTCAGCGATACTGCGAACGGCGACACTTGGAGCGACGGGATCTTTTTCGCGAATGACTTTGATCGCGCCGATAATCGATAGCTCACTGCCCTCCATTTGGACAGGCGTTTTCCCGGTCAGCATTTTGTAAAGGATCACACCCAATGAAAAGATATCGCTTCGGGTATCGATATCCATGCCGTCCGGGTCAGCCTGTTCCGGACTCATGTAGTAAATCGTTCCGACTACTTTTCCGAATTCGGTGAAGACCGTTTTGTCGGTCAGAAGTTTTTGGCTGCCGAGCGCCTTCGCCAAACCGAAGTCGATGACTTTGGGAGCTGGTTCGTCATCGTTCTCTGTGACCAGAATATTGGAGTGCTTCAAGTCCCGATGAATGATCGCTTTTTGGTGGGCGTGCTGAACGGCGCGGCAAACTGGAAGCATCAGTCGTAAACGTTGTTCGACGTCAAGCTTGCGATTGTTGCAGTATTGATCCAGAGGAATTCCCTTGACCAGTTCCATCACGAAATACGGAGTACCTTTTACGGTCTTATCGGCGTCCAAGATTTTTGCAATGTTGGGATGATCCATCATCGCGATCGCTTGGCGTTCCGCTTCGAATCTTGCCAGCGCGTCCTTGCCAAGGTTATCTCGAACCAGTTTCAGCGCGACATCACGTTTGACTGGATGTTCCTGTATGGCTTTCCACACAACTCCCATCCCGCCTTCGCCGATGGGATGCAACAGGCGATATCGACCTATCTTTTGACCCGAACTTCCTGCATCGTCACCAGTCAACTCGATGGGCGAGGCGTCGAAATCGTAAGCGGAATCAAATTTTGATCCAGAGTCCGGTTCAAGGCTTGAAAATTCGCCCTGTGTTTTCTCATGCTCACTGTTGCTCATCTGCGTATTGTAGCTGTCAGAATCTGTTTTAAAGATGTTTCACCACGAGTTATTCGATTCGCTTGGCAAAAGCTAGCGCTACAATACATGTGTCCCTTATTTTCAGGTTCCAATGATCCAAATGGCCATGCTGAAACTGAAGACGATTCACATCCTAATATGGATGACGCTTCCTTTAGGTTGCCTCATTTTCCCAAACCGGTGCCCCGCAGCTCAAAGCCAGAGCGGGCTGAGTGTCACCAAAATCAAGCGGACGATTCCGAAACTGCGACCGTTGCACACCAAGTTAGGCAAACCGACCGCGGGCCAATGGCTGAAGACCCATCAGGAGAAAGGCCAGACGTTCTCTCAGTACCACAAGTCCGAACCGAATGTACTTTCTGGGCGACGTCGCAAACTCTACGTTCAACCGATCGGGGACTTTACCGAGACCGATAACGAATTGATCGCGACTAGCGCAGAGTTTCTTTCGATCTACTTCAATTGCGAAGTTATCACCAATGACACGTTACCTGAGTCAATCATTCCAGAATCGGCACAGCGAACTCATCCGTCGTGGGGAGTGCACCAACTGTTGACGGGTCATATTCTGGAAGAAGTGCTGGCTCCGGAATTGCCCAACGATGCGTTTGCCACGATCGCGTTTACGAAATCAGATTTGTGGCCCGGCGAAGGATGGAATTTCGTATTTGGTTATGCTTCATTTCGCGATCGAGTCGGCGTTTGGTCTTTGTCCCGATTTGGTGATCCGGAAGAAAACGAAGAGGCTCGAAAACAATGCCTGCTTCGCACGATCAAAGTGGCAACGCATGAAACAGGTCACATGTTTTCAATCGAACACTGCATCAAGTATCGCTGCAACATGCAGGGCAGTAACTCATTGGAAGAATCAGACGAACAGCCGATTTATCTTTGTCCACAATGTCATGCAAAGATCCTATTCGCGACCGGCTGTCAGCCTGTCGAACGCTACAAGAAACTGATTGCGTTCTTCGAGAAGCACAAGCTGGAAGATCAAAAGGAATACTTCCAGCGAGCACTTTCGCGGCTCGAGTAGAAGCACGGTTAAAATCTCGCCACACGGAGCGTTACGTCAGTTTTGAAGTTGCACACTTTCAGTCACGAAGTGACGACATGTATTAGCCATGGACGCAAGTCCGTGGTTACGGGTAAAGAATCGCCGCAGAGTGCCGAAGGCACGGCAGGAGCCAAGCTCTGCAATACCGCATTTTTCCTGCCGTCCTTTCAGGACTACCGATTAATGCATCAACGTTTTCCATGGACTTGCGTCCATGGCTAATACATGCCGTGCTTTCAGCACTAAACACTGCAACTTCAAAATGCAGCGACTACCTCGCTTACGCGTTGGGTTAGGATTGGCAATATGAAACGCCGTACCCACCTAGCCACTATTCGGTTTTCAACAAATCAGAAACGAACGATTTGAACTCTTCGCTATCGGGTTTAACGCGTGGACCGAAACGTCCCGCGAGCTTACCGTCGCGACCAAGTACGAATTTTTCGAAATTCCACTTTACCGCTCCAGCACCTTTGGGCTTGGTATCCTGAGCCGTCAAGTGCTTGTATAGCGGAGCAGCATCGTCGCCGTTGACATCGACTTTGGCAAACATGTCGAACTCAACGCCGTAATTCTCTTGGCAGAAGGATTTGATTTCTTCTTCGCTTCCCGGCTCCTGTCCACCAAATTGATTGCACGGAAAACCAAGAATTACCAAACCGTCATCTTTGTGATCGGCGTACAGCTTTTGCAACGTCTCGTATTGTGGTGTCAGACCACACTTACTGGCCACGTTCACCATGACGACAACTTTGCCTTCGTACTTTGAAAGCTGTACTTCTTCGCCCGCAATGTTTTTGACGGTAAAGCCAAGTGGTGCTTTCACAGCCGCGGTTTCGGTTGATTCGGCAACATTCATTTTGCTCCACGCTTCGGTAAGTTGCTCAGCGGTGTGTCGTTTTCGAACGGTCCCAGGCAGGACACTCGCGACCGTACTGTCTTGATTGACGATGATCGTCATCGGATGAGCAATCGCCTTTTTGGAATCGGTGTTAAGGATGCCGAGCTGTCGAATGACTTTACTGTCGGGATCGGCAAGAAGCGGAAACTGAATGCCGGCCTTGGAGGCAAACTTCTGCAACGCTTCTACATTGTCGTAGCTCAGGCCAACCACCTGAATGCCAGACTTCTTGATTGATTCCAATTCGCTCTGCAACTGCACCAGTTGCTTTTTGCAGAACGGTCACCAGTCGGCTGAACGATACACAACCAAAGCGACGGGACCTTCAGCGATCAAGTCACTAAACTTGTGACTCGTCCCATGTTGATCCTGTAGGGAAAACTCATCGATCGTTGAACCGACTTCGGGGCCAGTCGCCTGTTGACCATTGACAGCCATCGGTGCCAAAAATAGAGCAAGAAACGAAACCAGTAAAACTCGACAAATCATCGCAATGTCCTCCGACAAACTTTTAATCGTGAAGTTGAATCGTAAACCACCATCAATCGGTATGGTAGTGGCGATTTAACAACATCTCGCCTGACAAGTTTCGTGAGAAAAGATGCAATGGTGTCCAGCGTAAAACAATTTACATTGCTGGCACGTACGCAGGCAGCGTTACTTCTCATATTTAGGATTGCTTGTCAAAGTAGCACGTCTCTCCGAGACGTGGAAAATCGCCTCGGAGAGGCGAGCTACGTAATTGCCAACCCTCATTCATAGCTGTACCGTTGCATTAGTAGTCGGTCCGAGAGAACACCAGACATGAAAGACTCAGCATCACGGCCATAAAAACCAAACCACTAATCAGTGGCGACCATGGGTTGGGACGAACTTTTTGGTACGTCAAATCGACGTCCTTGTTCTGCTCCGCGTCGGCTGAACTCGAAAGATGCGATACAACTTTGTAAAACTCCCCCGGTTTGGGAAACGCAAGATAGAGTGGCTTGATCGCATAACGCCAAGCCTTTTGCATCCACGTGCCGGACGGAGCATTCGTTTCTGATCGCGAAAGATTCTCTATGTCGTACTTTGTGACTCGATCTGTGCGATCGGCGATGAGCAAGTTCGAGGCACCAAATTGAATCGCGGAAATATTGCCTTGGCCTCGGACCGAAGGTTTGGTGACTTTCTCATTTTCGATATCGACCAACCGCAGCGTTCCGTCCCGGTAGAGCAGCGAGAACCAGCGACCGTCTGACGAAGCGGAGATCGATTGAATGGCAACACGAGTTTCCGGCAAGTGTTCTTTCGACTTTTCCAAAGTCTCTGAATCCAACAGAATTACCTGACCGTTGCCAAGTGCGAGAACAACTGTGTCGCCTTGATAGGCAATGTGACACGTCATTTCCACTCGCGCTCCTGTGTCGATTTTCGCAGACGTGCGGAGCTTGTAGTTGCGGTCTTCGTCGGATTCATCGACGGAAAAGACGCTGACTTTACCATCCTGATAGATCGCTACTTCCTCGTTGGAGAAGTTAACTGCGACGTGCTTTTCTTCACGCGCTGCCACTTTCTCTTCAGGCCCGACGGCAACAAACCAGGTCTCCGCGTTGGTGTTTTCTTTTTCGAAAGTCAACTCAGGATCGTATCGATAGAACTTGCCACGACGGTTGAAGCAGAGCAGATTATTCTTGGTCGCAAACATGGCCGTGATTCCGCTTGGCAAACTGCCTTTGCGTTCGAATGCTCCATCTTCCCCAGTAATGTAGAACTGTTGTTTCCTGTGCGTCTTCGGATCACCAACAAGGATTCGACTAAACGCAGTCTGCTTGCTCGACTCAAGGTAAATCGGTCCCAGCGGATCCGGGAACGGTACGTTGTCGCCCATATATCGGAACACCATTCTCTGGATCTTTTCTTCTTCATCCAGTTCTGGTGCTTTGCCTTCGACCCAGTTGTTTTCCGAACCATCCCATTGTTTCGGTTCGAATCCGGGATCTGTAATCAACAAGCCCTGATCCGTTTCCACAATCTTTGTGATTTCGAAGGCTTTCATTTGCGCCGAACAAAATAGGTACAGCGTTCCAACGGACCAGCATACGGCCCAAAACAAACCCGTTGCTACGATTGCCAAAATCGTGCTTCGCGTAATCAGTCCCGTGAAAGAAGAAACAGAATAGTAAATGGCGAAGACGACGATGTAGAGCGGAATACTTATCAGAACAGCGCGTTCCCAAATCCCTAATCCAAATCCCATCCACAGCCAGAGACCCACGAACAACAGTGCTGCACACAAGGCAATGAACATGCAGCCGCCGACGAATTTCGCGAGGAACAAACCCGTTCTCGAAAGTGGCTTACTCAAGAGTAAATTCAACGTTCCGGGCTCAAACGTTTGCGGAACGACATTCGCTGTAACAAGAATTGCAATCAACAGTCCGATCGACAGCACGACCTTGTCAAGAAACTGAGTGATCCTGCCGGAAATCTGTGACGCGAATTGATCTCGCGACATGTTCGTCATGAAAATATTGGACATGAAGTCCGACCAGTTGAACGGGCCATAGTAGAAGTCAAGCGAAGACTTGGCTCCTGCACGGATGAGGCCGCCAAACGACTGGCTGATCAGGACGCGATTCAATCGCCGCTGCTCTTTTTCAGAAAGTTTATCAACGCCTTTGTCCAAATAGCCTCTCGCTTCCGAACCCAGACCCTTGCGGTTCCAATCTTCTGCACGAAAGAACTCAGGATCCTCGATCATTTCATTCAGCTCTTCGACAACCGACTGAGCCGTAAAGATGCGGTCGACGTCGGTTACTTTCTTCTCAGCGTCTTCCTGATCTCCTGCGGCAACGTTGTCAACTTTGTCCTTCGTTTCCTGTGAGAGCAATTCCCAAATTCGCTGCATGCCCTTTTGGTTGTCGTTACTTAGCTCTTCCTTCATTCGATCGAGCAGCAACATTTGATTTGCCGGCTTAACGTCGCGATCCAGATTCACTCGCGTATCAAGCGACTCGCGCACATGAAGCGGAGCAATCACCAACAGAAACAGAAAGATCAATCCCAACAGCACGTACAGGACTTTCGAAGCCAGTGCCGCACGAAATGAATCTTTGATGATTGCCAAATAGGGACGCATGTTTTTTCGTGGGTTAGATGTTGTATTTTTTGTCGATGGAGAGGCTCAATCGCCAAGTTGTCAATCAATCAATTGCAAGAACGCGTCTTCCAGCGAAACTCGCAACGCTTCCATGCCAAGAATGGAAATTCCATGTTGGCGGAGCTGATCGATAACTCGATCGACATCGGCTTGATCCTTTACGACGACCTCAACGGTGGTCAAACCTTCTTCGATTGACTTGACCTCAAACTGGAAGTTCGTAAATCCGCGTTGCAACAAATCTGGATCCCCTGTGACTTGAAATCGTTGTTTTTGAACCGGCTTGCCGGATCCGGTAAGAAATTCACCGATGTTCGCAACCGACCCGCAATATCTCAGACAGCCCTTATCCAGAATTGCAACGCGATCACAAACCATTTCGACTTCTTGCAACAGGTGGCTGTTGAGGAAAATCGTCACACCGCGATCGGCCAGACTGCGAATGATGGCCCGCATTTCAGCACGAGCTCGCGGATCAAGTCCGTCGGTTGGCTCATCAAGAATCACCATCTTCGGATCGTGCAACAGAGCTTGAGCGAGACCCAATCGCTGAACCATGCCTTTACTGAATTTCTTGACCAAGTCTTTCTCACGCCCCTTGAGTCCAACGAGTTCAAGATACTCGTCGCGTTTCGCTTTGACGACGCTTGCGGGAACGTTGCTGAGATTGCCGAAATATTCCAGAGCGTTGTAGGCGGTCAGATGTGGAGGAATGCGAAGTCGCTCCGGGAGGTAGCCAACCATCTCGCGACACTTCTTGCTGCCGGCCGCATAGCCCATCATCGACGCGCTGCCGCCAGACTTGTTGATGATGCCGAGGAGAACTTTGATGAAGGTCGTCTTACCGGCTCCGTTGGGACCGAGCAGGCCGAAGATTTCGCCCTGATTCACGGTGAAGCTAACTTCTTTGAGCGCTTGAAACTTCTTCCGAAAAATTAGACCTTCGCTGTAAGTCTTGCACAAGTTTTCGGAGACGATCGCTGGCGTTGAGTCGCTGCTTTGAACATTCGCCGATACTAATTCCGCTTCCGCAGTCACTGTCATAATGGTTCGTCGTCTCTGAAAGGCCGATGTCTCGATTGGAGCTCGATTATAGATGCTCGCTGCCGGTTATGGATACTCTTCAGGAGATACTCCCCGGTTGTTATCTTGGCGTCGATTGATACTCTCGAATCGTGACTCCGGTTTCAACTAGCTTTTTCAACCCACCATTTTGGCTCCACTTTTCGACGATGACTGACTCAACTGAAACAATCCTTTTTGAGACATCGCCATTTGGCACCTTGGACGGAATCGTCGAACATGATGGCCGTGTCGTGTACTTTTACCTGAATGAACGCCTGAAAGAAGCCAGCGACGAAAGTCGATTCGGGACCCGAGCCTGCTGGGTAAGGAACCTTGAGCGTGGACCAATGGTGCTCGATAAAGCAGATATGGCCGGCGGAAAAGCGCCTCTGTTGCCGCGAAACGACTGCATTGATCCGACCCTGATTCGTCTTCCCGAAGCCGCTTCGCTGGAAATTGTTTGGTTCGAAGAGGGCAACGGGGCGGCACTGATTGAAATCGATCCCGACAACCAATCGCGAACCACCATCGCCGTCATTCCTCCGTGGAGCGGAGTCGATGGCTTTCACGGATACGCTTCCAACTGCGCTCACGAAACGCCGCTGGCCTGGCCAATGCCCGAGAATCCTTCGCTCCATCTGCGGATCGAGAAAGCCGCTGAATTCTGGCAGTCGTTCACTTCGGATGCTTCTCCATTTCTCACGCTTCAGCCAAAACTCGTCGCTGCTTTCAACGAGCACTTTGGAGAACAGAATCAGAAACAGTATTACTCAATTGATGGAGGAAAATTTCCTCCGCGCGGCTTGATTCGTTATGAGTCTGCATCCGAAACGATTCTAACAACTGTGGGTATGTCGCTGTGCTCTCAACCCGCCGTCGAACTGTTCGTCGATCATCCAGCTCAGCACCGACGAATTGAGATCGGGATAAAGGTTCCTCATCAGGACAATGGACTTCCAGATTCAGGTCGAACTGAAAACGCAATGCGGTCGATCGGTTCGTTTGCTGCTTACCCTTGGAATAACTGGACGTGGCTTGGCCCCGGCCACACCGTCGGATGGGCAGACGCCAGTTCCGGGAAAGCAACTCTAAAACGCGACGAAGAGATTCAGCTACCAACGTTTCGAGACGATCCGATTGGATTGCTGTGGATAGAATGCGAATCACAACCCGAAGCGTGAGTTTTGAAGTTGCGCAAATACAAGCCCGAAGCGCAAGCGAGCGGATATTTCCGAGGATTTCCGGATCCCTCGCTTGCGCGTCGGGCTTGTATTGGAGCGCTTCGCTTTTTTAATTTTCACGTGTTTTAATTGAGTGGAATGCGTAATCTTGCCTC
>CALLUY010000171.1 GCA_938010615.1 uncultured Pirellulaceae bacterium
ATTGCGATCGATGTAAGGGAAGAAAGTGCTCTGAACGTGGATCATGATTCGATGGCCCTTTTTGAACGTATAGCAAACGTCCTGCAGCGGCAGATCAACCGTCGCAACTTCGTTCGGTACAAACGGTTCAGGTTCCGAGTAACTGTTTCGGAATCGGCCGCGGATCGTTTCGCTTCGAACCAGCCCTTGGAATCCACCGAATTGGAGTTCCCCGTTCGAACCCGGGACGAAAGGATGGTTGTCCGGATAGACGTCGATCAGCTTCACGATCCAGTCGGCAGCACTCTGCGATGTCGAGACTTTCAAATGGGCCAGCATGTCGCCCGTCAATGTCACCGATTGCTCCAATGGCTCTGACTGAAACGTAAGCACATCCGGCCGCGCTGTTGCGAATCGCTGATCGTCGGTCATGAATTCTCGCGGCGTGAATCCGAACTTGATGTCGGACATCTGCCGATAGGGTACTGGATTCATGGGATCGCTGATGAATTCGGTGTACGCTCCTTCTGCATCAGCGGCGGATTCGGGTGCTTTGGCGACCAGTTTTCCACCGGCACCGAAATAGCTTTTGACGACCCGTGAATTTTCCGGTGGCCACTTCTTGAACTTCTTCCACTTTCGGACGCCGGTATCGTACATCAGGGCTTCGAACTGCGGTGCGGCACCTTTGCCTTTGAGAAAGTGTGCGAAGAACGGAGCCTCAACTTTGCGTTGATAGAAATCCTGCAGACCTTTGTCGATGCCGAGTTTTCCGACGGTATAGATTTGGTCGCGGCCAACGCCGCGCTGCGACCATTCACCGTGCTCCCAAGGCCCCATGATGATCGCGTTGAACGTGTCGCTGTTTTTTTCGATGCTGCGATAAATGTTCAGCGGACCGTAGAGGTCTTCGGCATCATAGAATCCACCGACAACCAATACGTTTGTCTTGATGTTTTTAAGATGTGGCAGGATGGATCGCTTCTGCCAGAACGTGTCGTAGTTCGGATGGCTTGAGAGCTGTTGCCAGAATTCGTTTTGTTCTTCAAAGAGTCGATCGGCATTTTTTAGCGAACCAAGGTTCATGTAAAACTGCCACGCGTCTCGTGATCCCGTTTGGACTTCGGGATACCATTTCTGCGGGGTCGGTCCAGCGTGCTGATAGCCAAACGTATTGGTGGCGGACAAGTAGCTGAGCAGATACGCGCCGTGATGATGGAAGTCGTCAAAGAAGAAGTCCGAGATCGGCGCCTGCGGAGTCGACGCAACAAGGGCAGGGTGGTGATTGGGCAAGGCTGCGGCACAATAGAATCCCGGGTATGAGATTCCCCACATGCCGACTTTGCCATTGTTGTTGATGACTCGTTTGGTCAACCAGTCGATCGTGTCGTAAGTGTCGGAGCTTTCGTCGATGACTTTTTCATCGTCCACATTGGGACGCATGTTGGTGTAGTTTCCTTCTGACATAAATCGCCCGCGCACGTCTTGATGCACGAAGATGTAGCCTTCGTCTTCCATGATCGCCGATGGACCGATGCGTGAACGATATTGATCCGCGCCGTAAGGAGCCGTGCTATACGGTGTCCGGTTCAGCATGATCGGATACTTTCTGGACGTGTCCCGTGGCGAGTAGATCGTGGTGTGAAGTTTGACTCCGTCACGCATCGGGATGTCGACTTCTGTTTTCTGATACGCCGCCACGATTCGCTGAGCGCCGGGAAGCTGCTGAGCGGAAGCGACGTTCGTAGCAAACAAAGTCGATAGCGCGACGGTGAATAGCGCGACGGTGAACAGACACAGAAATCGAATTGATTTGGACATAGAAATTTGACCTGAACTGGGACGGAGCAGCATGTATTTTGAAACGCGGAGACGCTGAGTTCGCGGAGGAAAAGAGGAAAAATGATTCATGTAGGTTTGAGACCTTTGTAGCTGTTTACGATTCGATGTAGACCATCAACAAGTTTGACTTCATGAAAATTGATTAAAAGGCCAACTGACAGATCCATCAACCGAAGATGAGACAATGTTTGAGCTTTGTCGACTGGATGAATAGCGGATTTTGCCTTTAGTTCAACAATGACCAGTTCTTCAACCAAAACGTCGGCCCGAAAACCACACTCGTGGGTTTGCCCATCGTATACAACTGGAATCGAACGCTCTTCGACAACGTCATATCCTTGCTTCCGAAGTTCGTAAGCCAGACACTTTCGATACACGGACTCCAGAAGTCCCGGACCAAGCTCGCGATGAACCTCAATTGCTGCACCGATAATGGCTTGTGTCAACGTGTTGATTTTTGACTGCTCATCCATAACTCGATAATCTCTCTGCGAACTCCGCGCCTCCGCGTTTCAAATCCTAACCGAAACTCTCCTCGATCGCCCGAGCATGAAATCGGTCTTCCATGATTTCGAAATGGTCCAGCGTCATATCCGCCGGATGAGCAACACCACAAGCGCGACACAGTTGCAGAACTTCTTTTCGAAGCGTTGTAATGTAGTTCGCCAAACGAGCTGACTTGTCCGTCGGATCGAGTCCTCGCATCAGCCACTTGTCCTGAGTCGCGACGCCGGTAGGACATTTTCCGGTGTGGCAAATTTGTGCTTGAATACAGCCAATCGCCAACATGGCCGTTCGCGCAACGTTGATCATGTCGCAGCCCATCGCCATCGAGAGCAACGTTTCTTCCGGGAACCCAAGTTTGCCGGAGCCAATGAACGTGACGCGATCCTGCAAACCGGCATCGGTGAAAATTTCATGCACGCGATGAAAGCCGACTCGAAAAGGAAGGGCGACATGATCGGAAAAAACCAACGGAGCCGCACCCGTACCGCCTTCGCCACCATCGATCGCAAGGAAATCGATGCCGCGATCGCCGCTCTCCATCAGCTTCACTAAGTCATGCCAAAAATCCAACTGACCAACCGCGGACTTGATGCCAACCGGGATGCCAGAAAGATCAGCGATACGTTCTACGAAATCCAACATCTCGTCAGCGTTTGAAAATTCGCGGTGTGCGTTGGGGCTCAGGCAACTTTTGCCAACCGGAATTCCCCGAATGGCTGCGATCTCTGGTGTGACTTTACTGCCCGGCAAAACGCCGCCGCGACCCGGCTTTGCGCCTTGGCTAAGTTTGACTTCGATGGCTTTGACGTTGTATTTTTCACAAGTCTCAACGAATCGTTTTTCGTCGAACGTGCCATCGCTCGCGCGGGCTCCGTAGTAGCCGGTTCCCAATTGCCACACGAGGTCCGAACCGTGGTCGTGATGCGGTGAGACGCCGCCTTCGCCAGTATTTTGCAAGCAACCACAAAGTGCTGAACCGCGGCTCATCGCTTCGACAGCTGGAGCACTCAGCGAACCGTAGCTCATGGCGGAGATATTGATGATCGATCTCGGCTGGAAGGCACCCTTGCGACCCCTCGCTTCGCCAATCGTTTTCTGTGACTCGATTCGATAGTCTGGATCGTAGCCTTTGTCTTTCGGCTGCGGATCGAACAGTGGAAACGTACTTTGCTTGATGATCAGATAGCTGGGGGTGCTTTCGATGTTATTGTCGGTTCCAAACCCAAAATAATTGTTGCCTTTGGCAGCGGAGTGATAA
>CALLUY010000172.1 GCA_938010615.1 uncultured Pirellulaceae bacterium
GCGCTTATCACCGGCTAATAGCTTGAATACCTTCGGGATGGGCCGATATAGCGCAACTTCAAAAAGCACAAGCGAGTGAATAGCAGCAAAAATCCACTCGCTGACGCCTTCGGCATCAATCTACGCTGAATTCAACATAACAAAAATCAAGGCGGAACAGATCAGGAAGGCCAAAAGCAGAAGAGCTGAACTGTACCTTATTTTTTTTGGATTGCGTCGTCGTAGAGCCTTTAGCGACAACGAGGGAATTAGCACTAGAAACGGCAATAGCCAAAGCGATTGCTGGAACAACTCAATTCTGTCAAATCGCCCAGTTGTATTCGCGAATTGAGAAAGCCAACTTGCGACAAACACATAGACAGCGAGCAAAGCGTATCCGAACGAAACGTGGACGTACCCGAGATTCTTCTCGCGCTCGTGAGGAATGGAGCCTGTTGGTGATTCCGGCGATCGATACGGATTCTCATTCATAGTCATTCAAGCTGATTGAAGCTTCCTCATGACAGATGACCTGGAATTGTTTGACTTTGCGATCGGGCGAACTGACGCGGTGACAAATCTATCTTGAGCATTCATGATGTCGGTCTGGATAAAGAATCACTTTTTATCCAGCGTGCCAGAGAACAGCATTAGTGTCCCTGAGTATCCTGCAAGCACGATCAAGATGCAAGCAAGTCCGTTCTGCCAAAGGGGGCGTTGCAAAACGAATTTGGAATGCAGGCTACCGTCATCAAGGACAAACCGAAGGTTCCACAGGAAGGTATCAGGATTGGCTGTGAAATAGGCGATCGCAATTGAAAAACCCACCGTAAGCGAGAGACCATCCATCAACGTGAATCGCGGGAAGCTTTTAAATGCAAATCGGGTCAAACCAAAATACAGCAATGTCACAATTGCGACGGCGACACCACCGTTGATCCAGAGTTCGGGTTTGGCGTACTTCGAATGAACGATTTGGCTGCCCCCATTTGGTGACAGTTTTCGGTTGATTTGCTTGCACACGAACGGCCAACCGGACCAACTGACATGCAGAGACGCGGCTGGGATCGGCGAGGAGGGCTCCGGATTCCAAGATAAGGCCAAGACCGACACAACAAGTAATACCAACGTCGAGAGTCGAGTCAGTCCACTACTTTCGCAAGTCCTTTGTGATCTCAACAAACGCCTCCTTCACTTTCAAGTTCTCGAATGGCTTCAAGTCCGGGACTGAAAGATTTGTGATTGCGTCGAAGGCTCGACGACTCGTTGCCAATAGCGAGGCAACATCTTTGCTAAGGGCGACGGTCTTGTAAGTGTTCACTGCCGTCAAAATATTGCGGCGACATTCAAGATTCGCGTTCATCATCTGATGCTTCTGATGAGCCAACCCGGTCTTGTACAACATCACGGCATCGTAAGTGATCTGATTGCTTTCGATATTATTGTTCAAGATCGCCGCATCGCCACCAGCCGCAATCGCTCGCTCGGCTTCGTCGATATTATCCTGAGCCTTTTGAGCATAAGCTTCCAACTTCGGATAGTACTGATCGTCGACGTTGTCGATGAATTTGTTCTGCAATCGATCGACCGTCTTGAGCAGCATCAAATACACGCCGTAATATCGCTTCGCCGCGTCAAGGTCTTCGCCCGTTTTCTCCGTGAGCTCTTCCAACTCGAGCGCAAAGTTTTTTGCATTGTCGAAAATGATCGAAACGCGAATGAATTCATCGCCAGTAATCGACTCCAAGAGAATGTCGATCTGATCGGGCTCGAGCTCCAAGCCAATCTTTTTCAGTTGCGCAACGAGCTTTAATTTCTCGTCTTCGATTTCGGATTCGTGTTGCGTGATCTGCTCTTTCGTGGCTTTGATCTTGTCGTCGTATCCTTCTCGAGTCACCGTGAGCGGATTGTAAGACGACTCGGGTGCCGAAATCTTTTTCCGTTCGAACACCGTCAGCTTCTTTTGAGCTTCGCTGATTTTTGTGCGCAGTTCCGCCACGAGTTGGCGTTGATCGCTGATGCTGGAAATCCCGAGAGCTTCGGAAGCCGCATCAAGATAGGATTCGATTTTCGTTTGCTGCACTTCTTGGGATCGGCTCAAGAAATCGTAGAAGGCGATGTCTTTGGATTCCTTGAGTCCACCCTTTTGATCGAACATGTCGAGGGCTTCGCTAAGCGAACCGTGAGCCTGTTCAAAAAAGCGACTCGTATCCCGTCGCTCCTGCTCAAGCATCTCCTCTGTTTGCGCACAGACAGCGCCGTTTGCGATTGTGACGCAAACGATCAATATCAGTGACGAAAGGAATTTAATGTTCATTGGAATTTCTTTTGCTCCTCTTTGAGCCGTGATCCAAATCGGCCGCAAGCAAGTATAGAACACTTGGCCGCAAAACGAACGCTTTTGATTCATCGAAAACCAGTGCATTCGTTTTAGTATTCGGCTTCGGATGTTGAATCTTGTGAGCAATCGCGGCATCAATTTGCCGAATATAGGCAAATCCGGGCGCTATTTGCCGGATTGATCTGAAGAAACATTCATCTGCAGCAGTTTCTGCAAGCCGTCGATGTTGTCCTGAAGTGCAGGTTCGGAATCGAGTTCATTCCGATGATCGATTACACCGATCGGCCCATCGTAGCCCGATTCGACGACGACTTTGATCATCTGCTGCTCGTGCGATCCAGTACCGATCGTGAGAATTTTGCTCTCCATCGTTTTCTCGTTTACGAACTCTGGCTTGACCATTCCATTTAAGTTCACGCAAAGCAGATAGGGCAACATGGAATTGAAGCGAGCTTCGAAATCTGCGATGTCGCCATGGCCGTGATGAAAGTTGTAAACAATTCCGACATGATCTGAGTCGGCTTGAGATTCTTGAATGTGCTTAACGACGGCGACCATGTTCTGGGGTTCACCCGTCCAGCCACCGTGATTGTAGAGCCCAAACTTCAATCCAAGTTCGCGCGTTTTGTCGACCAGCGGTTTGACGTGCAGCGCGGTCGCGACAACTTTTTGTTCCTGCGAACCGGTTGGCTTGAATTTCATGTAGTGCCAGATCTGCGGCGTGATCGCATGTTTGCGAATCAGTGGCTCCATTGACTCGTGCCAATTGAAGAACGCGAAATATTCGATGCCGTGTGCTTTGTAGGCTTCGATCTCACGCTCAAATTCGGGCAAGTGTCTTTGACGCCACGCGTAGGCGCTTCGCTTCATGCCAAGGTCGATGATCATCTGAGCACGCTGTTCAGGAGTTCGCTTTTTAGAGTCGAAAGCAACGGTACACCAAGGGACAAGGTTCTCTGACTTAAAATTGGCAGCAATGGAGACCGCGTTTGTTGGTTTGATCGCGGCAGCTGAAATTTCAAGTTTGTCACTGGCGAACGTACGTCCGACGCGATCCGCAATCGCTTGCTTGAGTTCCGTCGGATCGATCTGACCCTGTTTTCGATAAACGATCTTCCCGCCCGGTGCGATCAGCATCGTGTAGGGCAGGCCACCTTCCCATTCAGGATCAAGCGCTTCGAAAAGTTCGTCCCGGTTTCCGGAATCAAACAACACGTTGCGACACGAAACGTTCGTTTTTGAAAGCAATCGTTCCGCGGCATCAATTTTCTCCGCATCGTCGGCGCTGACGGTGACCATTTCGAACTTCCGGCCGCGATACATTCGATTGATCGTAACCAATTCGGGAAGCTCTTCGATGCAAGGAGCACACCATGTTGCCCATACGTTCACGAGGCGAAGTTTCCTTGAATCATTCGCAGCGATGTTCTTTAGTTCGTCGGCATCAACCTGTTTCAAACTGACAGGTTCTTTGTCCCACTTTTTCAACGCCTGCACATTAGAATCGCGTTTCGTAAACCACTTCGTTGAACAACCGAAGACTTTGGTCGTCTCAACGGGAACTGGCTTGTCGGCCAACAAGGCATCGATCGCATTTCGCGCGTCATGTGATTTCGGATTACCTTCCTCGGAGTCATCGATGCGGCCTTTGTATCGTAGTTTTCGGTCGGCATCAAAAATGAAAACGTGCGGCGTCGCGAGGACTCCATAAGAGAGCGAAACCTTTTGATTTTCGCCATCGTAGAGATAGGGATACTTGAAGCCGGCTTCTTTCGCGCGGACCTTCATATCTTCGAGCGTGTCGCCGAGATCCGAGTAGCCAAGCTCATCAAGTCGCACCGCTTTCGGATCGTTCGGCGAGATCGCAACAATCGCGACGCCTTTGTCCTTGTAGTCCGCATAGAGCCTATTCATTCGCGGCTCGTAAGCTTGAGCCGTCGGACAGTGATTGCATGTGAACAACACCATCAGAACCTTCGAATCGGCATACTCGGCGAGCTTGTGATTCTTGTCATCGACTCCCGGCAAGTCAAAATCAGGCGCGGCGTCGCCAATGTTTAACTTCACAAAGCCATCCGGTTGAGATGACTTTTGGGCGTAAGTTGTATCGACACACAACAACGCGAGAACCAAGATCAATAGAAGCTTAGACGTGCGCATGAGACAATCCAATTTTTTGTATCGTGAAGAGCTACGGAGATTATACCGTTTTCCACACTGGCAACATGGAACTGCAAAATCGCGTTGTTCTCCTGCCCAACGCTGTCCCCGAGCCATCCGCAGCGACGTTCTTGATCAGCTGCCTTTTGCTTACATCGCGCAGGCGACGCACAATGCGTTCTTCGGATTGATCACGGCAACTTATTCGCTAACTTCGTCTTTAAATTCCTGCAACATCTCAAGCGCCGCGATCGGCGTCAAATGATTCGGCTCGAGCGTTCGAATACGTTCGAGCAGCGGATGGTCCGCTTGAAACAGCGTCATCTGGATTCCACTTTGAGACTGGCTGCCGCCGGAAGACTTGATGGCTTCACGATTCTGTTCGACATCATTGTTCGTTTCGAGCCGCTGAAGAATTTGCTCAGCGCGACGGTTCACCCAAGTCGGGACGCCGGCCAAACGGGAAACGTGAATTCCGTAGCTCTTATCCGCGCTGCCGGGAACGATCTTGTGAAGAAAGACGATCTTCTCTTCCCACTCGCGGACCGAAACGTTGTAGTTGCTGACGCCGCCAAGGTCACTCTCAAGCGCCGTGAGCTCGTGATAGTGAGTCGCGAACAAAGATCTACAGCCGATTTGGTCGTGAAGGAATTCGACAATCGCCCAAGCCAGCGAAACACCATCGTACGTGCTCGTGCCGCGACCGATCTCGTCGAGGATCACCAACGATCGATTCGTCGCCGTGTTGAGAATTCGAGCCGTCTCGGTCATCTCGACCATGAACGTACTTTGGCCGCGTGACAATTCATCGTTCGCGCCGACGCGAGCAAAAATCTGATCGACGACTCCAATTTTGGCGGACGTTGCAGGAACGAAGCTTCCGATTTGAGCCATCAACGCGATCAACGCGACTTGGCGAATGTAAGTACTCTTACCCGCCATGTTCGGGCCCGTGATCAAGTGCAAGAATCCGCTCTCTTCATCGATGTTCGTATCGTTGGGAACAAACGCACCCAGCGGTTGCATGATGTCGAGCACCGGATGTCGGCCTGCGACAATGTTCACTGTCGAATCAGAAACCATCTCCGGCCGACAGTAGTTTTGCTCAGCCGCCAATTGAGCCAAACCGCAAAGTGCATCTAGCGTCGCGATGATCGATGCGTTGGACTTCAGGCGAGCGATTTGCGAACGAGCGAATTCGCGCAAGCCGTCGAAGATTTCGAGCTCACAGGTCGCAGCCTGTTCGTCAGCCGTGAGAACTTTTTCTTCGTACTCTTTGAGTTCCGGGGTGATATAGCGTTCGGCATTCTTTAACGTCTGTTTGCGGATGAAGAAGTCAGGAACTTTATCCTTGTGCGTGTTGGTGACTTCGAGGTAGTAACCAAACACTTTCGTGTAGCCGACCTTGAGACTTGGGATGCCCGTCGAATCGCAAATTGACTGCTGGTAGTTGGCGATCCACTGCTTGCCGCCAGCGGCGAGCTTGCGAAGATCGTCAAGTTTCTGATCGTAGCCGTCGTTGATAAAATTTCCATCACGAACATGTGGAGGGCAGGATTCAATTAACGCCTGATCGAGTTCGCCTCGAAGTTCTGCACAGAGATCAAGTTCGGATTCAAGTCCGTTGAGCAGTTTGCTTTTCCGATCGGTGAGTTTGGCTTTAAGGGACGGGACTTTTGCGAGCGTCTGTGCGATGCTGGAAAGATCACGTGGTGACACGCGCCCGGTGGCGACTCTGGCGATTAAGCGTTGCAGATCAAAGACGCCTTTGAGGCTGTCGCGAATATGCGATCGCAGCGTTCCGTTTTTGACTAACTCTTCGACGGCTTCGTGACGTGCCGCGATGTCGTCGATCTCAACGAGAGGCGTCATCAGCCACTGACCAAGTAAGCGACTGCCCATCGGTGTTTGGCTACGATCGATCACGCCAAACAACGATCCGTCACTGTTGCCTGTTCGCAGCGTCTGATTGATCTCGAGAGAACGCCAAGTCGCCGAGTCAATTTTCACGTAGTCCGAAACATGAAACGGACGAATTGAGTCAACGTGTTCGAGGACAGACTTTTGCGTTTCGCGTAAATATTCGATGACCGCTCCGGCGGCGCAAACGGCAGCTGGACCGAAACTGTCGATCGCGAAACCGTCCAACGTCGCGACATTCAGTTGCTTGTGCAGCAGATTCTCAGATGCCTCCTGGCCAAATGCCCAGTCCGGACGATTGGTACGCGATCCAGGTTGAAAATTGGCCAAAGTTTCATCAAGCGATTCGCCAACTTTCTCTGGCAACAGAATCTCGGCCGGATTAAGCCGCTGCAGCAAGCCCTCAAGTCCATCTCTGGGGACGACGGTCACCACGAATTGGCCCGTCGAAATGTCTGCCCAAGCAACGCCGAATCGATCCACTGCCTTTTTGTCCACAAACCATGCAGGGTAGACGGCGGTCAGGTAGTTGCTTTGCGTCGGATCCAGCAAATCGGAATCAACAATTGTGCCGGGAGTGACCAGCTGCGTGACTTCTCGCTTAACGAGCCCCTTGGCTTTTTTGGGATCTTCGACCTGTTCGCAAACTGCGACCCGGTGCCCCTTTTTGATCAGTTTGGCCAGATAGGAATCGAGCTGATGGTGCGGAAACCCCGCCATCGGAACTGTGTTTGCTTTATCACGGCTGGTAAGTGTAAGCCCGAGTACTTTTGCGGCCGATTTTGCATCTTCGTGAAAGAGCTCGTAGAAGTCGCCCATTCGAAAGAAAAGCAACGCATCACCACAAGCCTTCTTGGCTTCGTGGTACTGTTTCATCATTGGAGTTGTCATGACGAAAATTTAACTGTCTCGCCCAAGTTGTTCGAGCCATAAAGTGCCACTGCCGTGCTGATTTGACGCAAGTTTTGCCAGCAAACAACTGATTGCAACGTTGTCACGGGATAACGGATTTTTTGACATAGAAAACTTTACGGATACGTCACAGTCTACGGAACCGATTTCGACAGTTGTTAAGGTTTAAGGGATGCCACGTGTCCTCCTGCTTCAGCCCGCAAAGACCGCCATGTTTTTCCAATGCGTACGACCATTTTTCGAGAAAGAACGAAATTTGAATTCTTGAGAGTTCGATAGGCTTTGATATACTGATGTGGCTTAGGTTGTCCGGCGTTGCATGAAAGCAACGTTCTGTCTGAGGGATCTTCTTTATTCCTACCTGATCCACAACGTGTCCTGAGGAGAGTTATCGTGGAAGCCAATAACAATCAAGTCGGCCAATATCAAAACCAGAATCCCAATCAGATGGGGATGCCGATGGGCATGCCTCAGATGATGATGGGGCAAGGCGATCAAGAAGAAGCCGGGTTCGATTTTTGGGGCGTGCTCAATCGCCGTAAATGGCTCGTGTTTCTTGGCTTGGTCTCCGGGCTCGCTTTGGGCACGCTCGTTTATGCGAAAAGCGAAACGATTTACGAGAGTGTTGCCGCGGTCAAGATTGAGCCTCGGCTTAAGCCAACGATTCGAAGTCGGGGCGCTGCCGAATTTGCTCCCGAAGTACTCGAAACGGCACACGACAAGCTCATCGTTAAGAAATTGATGGTAGAACTGTGCTTGAGTCGTGACAACGGCAAGCTTAAGAACCTTAAATCATTCGATGAGATTCCCAAGGAAGACATCGCGGATGAAGTCATTGAGAACCTCACGGTAACTCCCGATCGTGAAGCCCCGTACATTTACGAATTGAGTTTCCATTCAACGGAAAAGGGTGATGCCCCTACGATCTTGAACAATCTTCTTCAAACCTATGAAGAGCATTTGATTCGTCAGTATGAAAACGACAAGAGCTTGTTCGTCAACGAGCTCAGAAAATATCAGGAGAACTTCAAGAACAAATTCAATGTTGCCATCAACAAGCGACAAGAATGGGAAAACAAGTACACCTCGCTGGAACTTAAAGGTGGCACCAACATTCACGAAATGATGGTGGTCGAGCTGACCAAATCGATGCAACAGTTGCGTAGCCAGCTTGGAGAATTACAAAACGATCGAGCCATGAATGAGCGTGCAGCTGCTCGCGGTCCTGAAGGAATCAAGGACCGGATTTGGACGATGCAAAATAACCAGCAGCTGCTTCGTGATCGCCCAGCGGCTCAGCGCGGCGTGGCGACTGCATCAGTCAGAATGCGTTTACTGGAAGCGACTGCCAATGCAGAGCTGATTCGCCAGAAAGTTGGTACCGGTCACCCGGAGTATGAAGAAGCAATGGCTGCTGTAAAAATCGCTGAGCAGCAGCTCGCCGATCTTGAAGCCGAAAATGAAGAGTACTTGACCGATAGCACCATGGTCGCTCCAGAAGTGATTTTCGCCAGAATGACTGCTGATATCGATCAAAACATTAGTGACATTTCACGTATGATCGCTGAACAAGACGAACAGTGGAATCGACACAACACCAAAGCCATCGAGCTCAGTAAGATCCAACAGGAAATTCGGCGAATCGAAGAAGAGCTTACAGAAATTCGGGAAGCTCAACGCCTCGGAGCAGACCTTCTTGTTCAGCTTAGTGCTGAGGGCGACATCTCGAACTCAAGCGGAAACGACGGTTATCGCTTCGAACGTCTCGCCAACGCTCTCGAAGGAGAGTCCGTTTGGCCCAATCTTCCATTGCTGCTTGGCCTCGGCGGTTTGCTTGGATCGCTGCTCGGATTCGGACTCGGTTGCCTCGTCGAATTGGCAGACAAAACGTTCCACAATCCTTCTGAGATCATTCGCCAGCTGAATGTTCCTCTGATTGGCCACGTGCCAGTTATCGGGCAGAGCAAGCGTTACCTGGTTGAAGGTTCTGCGATCGAGCCGATCGTCTGTTCCTACCACCGACCTAAATCCCAGGTATCGGAAGCCTTCCGTGCGGTTCGGACGTCCCTGTTCTTCAACACACAGAACCAGCAGAATTCGGTTATCCAAGTCACCAGCCCAACGCCGGGTGATGGTAAGTCTACGTTGGCTTCCAACTTGGCGGTTTCGATTGCTCAGTCTGGTAAACGAGTCCTGTTGGTTGACGCCGACATGCGTCGTCCGCGACAACACTCGACCTTCGGAGTTACCTCCAAAGAAGGATTTGCAACAGTCCTTGCTGGCCAATCTCACTGGAAAGACTGTGTTTTCGAAGTCGCTGAAATCGAAGGCATGTCAATCATGCCGTGTGGCTCGAAGCCGCAAAATCCGGCTGAGCTCTGTTCTTCGCCACAAGTCAAAGACTTGATCGCCGAGATGCGAACTGAGTTTGATTTCGTCATCATTGACTCTCCTCCTCTTCTCGCTGTGACGGACGCTTGCCCAATCGCGGCTCGAGTCGACGGCGTTATCCTTTGTATTCGCATCAAGAAGAACGTTCGCATCAGTGCAGAGCGTTCCACAGAAATGCTTCGCAACCTTGGCGCCAACTGTCTTGGTTTGGTTGTCAACGGAGTTGGACAACAGTCCGGCTACGGCAGCCAGTACACCTACGGTGCTTATCGTGCCGGCTATTCGTACAACGGTTACGGATACGGCTACGGTTATGGTTATGGTTACGGCCAAGGCGGCAAGTACTACGACGACGACAAGAAGGGTCGCAAAGTCGATCCGGAAACGGCTCAGCGAATCGAATCGCAAACGAGCTAAGCTGCTTTCCTCGGAAACGCAGTTCAACAGCACACAAAGCCTCGCAATTTGCGAGGCTTTTTTTGTAGATCCGCCAGACACGAATCAATGCTGGCACTTTCTTGCTTCAGCCCATTTTCGCGTTTTCAAGGCGTTCTGGATTTGCTACCGTCCGCCAAATCCGTGAATTTGAACATCAGGTATCCGCGTGAAGTTTCCGCAATCTACATACTCCTTTGCAATGGGGACTCTATTCGCCGCACTGCTATTGAGCATCTCTGGATGCGCGGAGGGCTATTTTTGGCGTACCGGAAAGTATGCACCTTGGGTCCGCCAAAAATGGGAAGCCGAAGAACAGATCGTTGACACACTGTTCTCACGCAAAAAACGAATGACCGAAGCCGTCTCCGCTGTCGCGGGCTCAACCGTCGAATCGCAACAGGACGTCGCCACAAAGCTTTCGGAAGTCGTCCTTCGCGACCCAATTTTGCTGATGCGGCTTCACGCGTTAAAGCTAATCACTTCTCTGGACTGCCCAAAAACAGCCGAAACCCTGTCGATCGCCGCAAGTGACCCTTCTTCCGACATCCGCATCGCCACCGTAAAAGCTTTGGAGCGGATTCCGGGTGAGGATTCGATCTATCAGTTACAAGAAATTTTGGCCAACGACACTGATGATGACGTTCGAATCGCTGCGGCACGAGCACTCGGTAATTTTCAAGGCCAAGCCTCAGTGCGCGCTCTTTCGGTTGCACTCGAAGACCGCAATCCAGCTTTGCAGATCAGTGCCACGGAATCTCTGATGCGAACAACCGGCCAACATTCAATTGGACGAGACGTCAGTGCTTGGCAACGTTACGTCCAACAAGTGACCCCACAAGCAGATTCCATGGTTCCTGGCGATTCTGAATCGCCTCAGATTGCCCGCGACCCCTCCGGCGGAAGCTTCCGCTAGTCGCATCGGACCTCAAGATGCCAAAATCGTTCGCGAGCGATCTGGCGCCGCACAATCATGGACGCGATGAGGTTGTCAAAAAGTGTCGGCAGCCGTAAATTACTAGTGCAGCAAAGCAGTTTTTCTGCATTTCACTACCCCATGGCACCGCTCCGAAGGCCGCTTTCCAATGTTACCAGCGAAGGAACAAAAAAACTTCTTCGCTTTCGTTGATGCTGCCGTAAAGCTCTTCAAAGCCACCGATTCCGATGCGATGCTCGTGCTGTTGGAGCGTGAAATTAACTGGGGCAGGCTTGCCAAAAAGACTGCCAAGCTCGGTGTCTTAGTCGTCGCAACGCATTCTGAGCAAGTCCATCAAGCTGCCCAAGCCGCGGAAGTAAATTCCGTACTGCTTGAATCACCGATCATCGATCCAAGAGATCAATTGGCGCAAGCCGTTCTGGCGAGCGTTTCTGAAGCTCAAATGAAGAGCGGATCGAAACTGGTTGCGTTGTATGACAACTCAGGCGGCGACGGTGACGTCGTTGACACGATCACTGCGTTTAGCTTGACTGAAAAACTCGGTCGCTTGACGGCGCGTGACCTGCGACAGCTCAAGACCAAAGTTCCGCTGGGGACGTTGAAGATAGTCGTTGACTTGGCCGTATCCATCGGCCGTGAAGGTCGGGAAGGCAAACCAGTTGGCACCATGTTCGTCGTGGGTGATCACCGCAAAGTGCTCGAACAGAGCCGGCCCGGCGGATTCGACTTCGTCAAAGGCTACTCGCGTAAAGATCGCAGTCTGCACGATGGAAAAACTCGTGAAGGCCTCAAAGAGATCGCTCAGCTTGACGGCATGTTTGTCGTGTCTGCTGACGGAACGGTTGAAGCTGCTGCAAGAATCATCGACACTCCTCCCGTCGAGATCACGATGACCAAAGGGCTCGGCTCGCGGCACTTTGCTGGTGCTGCGATCAGCAAAAACACGAAAGCAATTGCTGTCGTCGTCAGCCAGTCGAATGGAACCGTGCGAATTTTTCAGGACGGCGAAGTCGTGTTGCGAATTGAACCTCTGCAACGCGCGGCCATGAAATGGAAGAAGCCCGTCCAAACGTCCGCGCAACCGCCGGAACCTCCACCAGAAGCGTAGGATCATGTCGCTTCTTTCTAAGCTTGCCGATCGGATGATCCTTTGTCCTTCCACCGATCCGATCGACCCTCGCGACAATCGGCGCGAAATCGTACACTGCGAAGACGGCATCATCATCGAAGCCTACGTTTCCACGTGGGGCGACTTCCATTCTTCGACGCTCAGCGACAACGAGAAGTTGCTGGTATTGAAAATTCCAGGCACTGGAGGCCGAGCCGAACGCTCCACAGTTCATCCGTGCGAGTTAATCGTCGCTGACGGAGAAAACTCTCAATTCAAAGCCGCCCAAGTTTGGACGCTGAACCATCGTGGCTATGGTCAGAGCACCGGTCCCGCGGCGCTGAATCATTTCGTGTCAACGATCGAGGAATTTTGGACTTTCATGGGTCAGCGATTCCCAAATGAAAAGAAATTGGTCACCGGAAACAGCCTTGGTTGCATTTCCGCTCTGTACCTGGCTCGACACAAAAACGTGGATTCGATTTTGATTCGAAATCCACCGCCGCTTGCCCGTTTGATCGCCGATCGGCCACGCTACAACGCGTGGAATTTTGGGATGGGAAAGTTCATCGCCAACCAAATTCCGGCAGAGTTAGACTCTCTCGCCAACGCAAGTATGTCCGAATGCCCCGCATTGTTGGTAACGTCAGAAAAAGATCGAGTCGTTCCTCTTAAATATCAACAGGAAATCATGGACATCTATCGCGGTCCAATGAAGCAATTCGTGATTCAGGGTGCTGGTCATGCGGACCGAATACCGCCGCATCAAGAATCTGAATATTTGGCAGCAATCGATTGGCTGAGCAAAACGCTGACTGGCTAGTGCAACGTGCCAGCTAAACATTCAGTTAGCGGACGTCGCAAAGACTTCCGAGATTCGTACCCCGAAAACTGAACTGTATGGCTCCGTTTCGTAGCCGGAGTCACGAGGCTTTGAACCGATCGAATATTTTGTGAGGAGCTCCGATGTCGATGACCTCGACGTCTCCCAACCATTGATTTGCATTTGGGTTCTCAAAGCCTGTCTTTCTGGCGA
>CALLUY010000173.1 GCA_938010615.1 uncultured Pirellulaceae bacterium
GCCGGACCTTTGGTCCTAAAATAATCGGGGGAATCTAAGTCCCAGCCCGATGGGCTGGGCTAGGCAAGAAACGGGGCTTTGCCCCTAAACGCAAACACTGCAACTTCAAAACTCACGCTTCGGGTTAAGATTTGCGGAGACCAATCAAAACCATGCAATATCCTGTTACCGGTCCGGTTGGGATTCGTGAATCGAGTGATACAATCAGACTTTCGAATCTCATACCGGAAGAATCACGATGATTGTGCTCGACGTAAAATTCAACTTGAAAGAAGGCTGCTTCGATGACGCCGTTGCCGCAATGAAAATCGTTGCAGCCGAAACGCTGAAGGAAGACGGATGTGCTGAATACCGATTCGCGCTTCCGATCAACGAAGGCGATCCAATCGTGCTGTTCGAAGAATGGGAGTCTCAAGACCACCTCAACGCTCACTTCGAAACCAGCCATTTGGCGGATTTCCGTGCGAAAATGGAGCAGGTCTTGGAGGTTCCTCCCGTCATCAGGCGATACGTCGTTAGTGAAGCAGGGGCACTGTAAGAAAATTGGGAGACCGTTAAGAGACCGAATCGCGCACTAAATCTTGATTATGGTGCCCGCAATCTCATTGAAACAGCAGGTTAATTCAGGCTGTTTACTAACCGACGACTATAAATAACAATGGTCATTCGGCTGGGAAGAGCAACAGGAACATCTGCGCTCTCCTTGCGGAACGACCTCGCATGGATTGCTCCACGGAAGATCCCAAGACCTTATTCGCACGATTGCGCGTTTGGTGGCGTCTTCCTGTCCGTTAGCAAATTGCTGACAGAACCAACCATCTCAGAATACAGGCAAAAGCTTTATGTCCGACACACTGAAATCAACTGAATCCATTGAAGAAACTGAGCCGTACCTTAAGCAAACGGTAGACGTCGATCCAGCGGAGACTCAGGAATGGTTGGAGTCTCTCGAGTACGTCATCAAAAGCAAAGGTGAGGATCGGGCAAAGTACATTCTTTCGATGCTTGAAGCCAAAGCACGGCTCGAGGGCGTGGACTTGCCGATGAAGTCCAACACTCCTTACATCAACACGATCGCCACCAAGGATCAGCCTCCTTACCCTGGCAACCGTGAAATTGAAAGACGCATCAAGAACTACGTTCGTTGGAACGCGTTCGCGATGGTTGTCAAAGGCAACAAGAAAAACGATGGCATCGGCGGACACATTTCAACGTTCGCGTCGTCTGCAACGCTCTACGAAGTTGCTTTCAATCACGTTTTCCGAGGCCGTGGTGAAAGCGGTTACGACGGAGACCAAATTTACTTCCAAGGTCACGCGTCGCCTGGAATGTATTCGCGAGCCTTCATGGAAGGTCGCCTTGGCGAAGAAAATCTGGACAATTTCCGTTTGGAACTTCGCGACGTTCAAGGACTCAGTTCGTACCCGCACCCTTGGTTGATGCCGGGCTTCTGGGAGTATCCAACGGTATCGATGGGACTTGGTCCAATCATGGCGATCTACCAGGCTCGATTCAATGAGTACCTGAAAGACCGCGGTCTCAAGGACACCTCGAACCAGAGAGTCTGGGCTTTCCTTGGCGATGGTGAATGTGATGAGCCGGAATCACTCGGTGCGATTACGCTTGCCGGTCGTGAGAACTTGGATAACCTCACGTTCGTTATCAATTGCAACTTGCAGCGACTTGACGGCCCCGTCCGCGGTAACGGCAAGATCATGCAAGAGCTGGAAGCTCTGTTCCGCGGAGCAGGCTGGAACGTGATCAAAGTCGTCTGGGGCGATGACTGGGATCCGCTTCTTGAGCAGGACGAAAAAGGCTTGCTAGTCAAGCGAATGGGCGAAGTCATCGATGGTCAGTACCAAAAGTACGTCGGCATGGGTGGCGCGTACATTCGCGAGCATTTCTTTGGGAAGCATCCGGAACTTGCGGAGATGGTGAAGTCTTACAGCGACGAAAAGTTGCTTGCGATGCGTCGCGGTGGACACGATCCCGAGAAAGTTTGGGCGGCTTACAAGGCTGCAATGGATCACAAAGGTCAGCCAACGGTTATCCTTGCGAAAACGATCAAGGGTTACGGTTTGGGTGAACGTGGCGAGGGCCGCAACATTGCTCACAACATGAAGAAAGCCAACGAGGAAGAGCTGATTGCCTTCCGCAGTCGATTCTCAATTCCGTTGAGCGACGAAGAAGTCGTTAAGGCTCCTTTCTACAAGCCAGCTGAAAACAGCGCCGAAATGGAGTACTTGCGAGAGCGTCGTGCGGCACTCGGTGGCTCAGTTCCTTCACGTCCAACAGAACACCCGAAGACGGAAGTTCCGACTTGGGAAGACATGAAGGACGGTACACTTCGAGATTGCGGCAAGAAGATTTCGACAACCATGGGCATTGGTCGCTTGATGAGCAATCTTTGCCGTGACAAGAAAATTGGCAAGAACATTGTTCCAATCGTTCCCGATGAGTCCCGCACTTTCGGCATCGAAGGCATGTTCCGTCAGGTTGGAATTTACTCTCACGTTGGACAACTTTACGAGCCAATCGACTCGGCTCAAACGTCTTACTACAAGGAAGCTCAAAACGGACAGCTGCTCGAAGAAGGCATCTCTGAAGCAGGAGCCATGTCATCATTCAACGCTGCCGGAACGGCTTATAGTGCTCATGGAATCAACATGATTCCGATGTTCATCTACTACTCGATGTTTGGTTTTCAACGCATTGGCGATTTGATTTGGGCAGCTGCTGACATGCGAGCCAAGGGCTTTCTGTTTGGTGGAACTGCCGGACGTACAGCGCTCAACGGCGAAGGTCTTCAACACCAAGACGGACATAGCTTGCTCAACGCGATTGCGTTCCCAACAGTTCGTGCGTTTGATCCTTCGTTCCACTTCGAGTCCAACGTCATCATCATGGACGGACTGAAGAAGCTATACCAAGAAGGCGAAACCGCAATCTACTACATCATGTGTGGCACCGACGCGTTCGAGATGCCGCAGATGCCGGAAGGTTGCGAAGAAGGTATCATCAAAGGAATCTACAAGTTCCGAAGCAAAGATGCCGCTGGCTCGAAGCATCGCGTACAGTTGTTCGGTTCTGGTGCGATCATGCAGTGCGTGATGAAGGCTCAGGAGATGCTCGCCGAGAAGTACAACATCTCCAGTGACATCTGGTCAGTGACCAGTTACACGCAGCTTCGCCGTGATGCAGAATCATGCGAGCGTTGGAACATGCTTCATCCGACCGAGACGCCTCGCAAGAGTTACATCGAAACGGTTCTCGCTGGCCACGAAGGGCCTTTCATCGCATCGAGCGATTACGTGAAGGCACTTTCGGAGCAGGTTTCGAAGTACGTCCCGGGCGACTTCTTTGCACTGGGAACTGACGGAATGGGCCGCAGTGAAACTCGCGAGTCTTTGCGACGTCACTTCGAAGTCGATGCGGAATCGATCATCATCGCGACATTGCATCAGCTTTCCAAGCAAGGCAAAGTTGACGCTTCTGAAGTTGCTAAGGCGATCAAGGATTTGAACTACGATCCTGAAAAAGTAAACCCACTTTACGCTTAGGTGGCATAGGCCTCTGGCCTGTGATTGCATTGAGCCCTTCCCCGGAAGGGCATTTCCAACTCTTTCATTTGCATTTCGAATAAGTAACTATGGCTGTTGAATTCAAGCTTCCTGGAATTGGCGAAGGTATCGAATCTGGAGATGTCCTCGACATCCTCGTCTCTGTCGGCGACAAAATCGAAAAAGATACTGAGATCTGCGAGCTGGAAACAGACAAAGCGACTGTCTTCGTCCCCAGTGACATCGAAGGAACCGTCACCGCCATTCACGTTGCCGCTGGCGACACCGTTGCCGTTGGCGCTGTGTTGTTGACTGTTGAAGCAGCAACTGGCGCTGCACCCGCTCCGGCTCCCGCTGCACCGCCAGCGGCTGCTCCCACGCCACCACCAGCTCCTCCCGCTCCTCCCGCTCCTCCAGCTCCTGCACCGGCTGCCGCAACCCCTCCTCCCGCGCCAGCGCCGGTGACTCCTCCTCCAGCACCCGTTGCACCGCCCGCACCAGCTGCACCACAACCAGCTGCCGCATCAGGCTCGAAGGTTTCCGTTCCCGCTGGACCAGCCATCAGACGATTCGCTCGTGAAGTCGGCGTCGACTTGACGAACGTCGCGGGCTCAGGAGCAAACGGGCGAATCCTCCGTGAGGATGTTCTACGCGTCGTTCGAGACGGATCCGCTTCGAGACCCGTAGCTGGCGCAGCCGCTGCTGCCGGCGCCGTCGCTGGGATTGCTGGAGCCGCTGGCATTGCTGCCGCTGCAAGTAGCACGGGCGAGACAGACAATTACGGTCCAGTACGCACTGAGAAGATGCCGAAGATCCGCCAGACGATCGCTCGAAAAATGCACGAGTCGTGGACGACTTGTCCTCGCGTGACCAACTTCGATGACGCCGACGTTACTGCCCTCGAAGAAATTCGTCAAAACAGTAAAGCCGACTACAAAGCGATGGGCGTTAGCCTGACCTCGATGCCTTTCATCATTAAAGCTGTGGCGATGGCGTTGAAGCAGCACCCTTCGATCAATGCTTCCGTTGACCTCGACGCTGGACAGATCATTTACAAGGAATACGTCAACGTTGGCATCGCAGTCGACACCGATCGTGGCCTTGTCGTTCCGAACATGCGTAACGCAGACCAACAGTCAATTCCTGCTCTGGCCAAGGGCCTCAGCGTGATGGCTGAGAACGTTCGCAGCAACAACTTCGGTATCGATGATCTTCGCGGCGGAACGTTCACGATCAGCAACCTTGGTGCCATCGGCGGAACTTATTCGACGCCAATCATCAATGTTCCCGAGACAGCGATCCTGCTAGTTGGTCGCTCGCGGAAGATGCCAGTCGTGGTGGAAAACGATGAAGTGGCGGTGCGACTGATGATGCCGCTGAGCCTTTCATACGATCACCGTTTGATCGACGGTGGAGCTGCCGCTCGGTTCCTAAAAGAGGTCATCGGATACTTGGAAGCTCCGAGCCGTATATTACTGGCACTGTAGTTGACTCGTACACGACGCTGCCAGCGTCGTTGACACAGAAACGACGCTGGCAGCGTCGTGTACGCCGGTGGTATAATCGAGGCATGAAGCAATTCTTCCCAATCGCATTTTCCGCGCTCCTACTGGGCGTCTTCCTCGCCTCTGTCATGGCTCAGGAACAGACGCCGCAACAGAGAAAGAAGATTCGCAAAGTTAAACGCGTTGCCAAGCCAACGTTTGACGATAGTAAACGCGACCTCTATTTCAAAGACATCGCTGAAGGGCTCGTCGGTGATCGTCCCACGACTGACATGCAAAACAAGATCGCCTCCGCTGAAACAGCAGCAGGGCAGAAGACGACTGATCCCGCTAACTCCGCTGATTGGTCAACGTTGATCGATGGGACGACGCTCGAAGATGAGATCAAATCACTCAATCAAGCACTCGCCAAAACGGTAACCACACCGGTCAAGTTCAAGACGACTTACAACGACGTTCGCCAAACGATGGCTCTGCTTTCGATGTCGTTTGCGATCGTTCGTGAGTACGATTCAGAGGTGCGCTGGCAAGACCATGCTCCGGCGGCGCAAGCAGCACTCCAAAAAGCCGAAACCAACGCCCGTAGTAATTCCCAACAAGCATTCAACTACTGCAACGCCCGCAAGTTTGACCTGGAAGATTTGGTACGCGGCGGATCGTTTGCGGAATCTGAAAAGCCTGCCGACGAATTGGACTGGAGCGAGGTCATTGGACGATCTGAAACAATGCAGCGACTGGAAACGTCCGACGAACTTCTCAAAGAGTGGACGGCAGATGAGAAAACGTTTGCTCAGCAGAAAAGCAAAATCATTTCCGAGGCCCAGTGGGTTGCGGCGATCGCTGAAGTGATCGCCAAAGAAGGCATGGATGACGCCGACGTGGATGAGTATTTGGCTTTCTGTGTCGCGATGAAAGAGGCGGCAACGCAAACGGTGACCGCCGCCAAAAGCGATGACTTCGAAGCCGCGAGTAAGTTTGCGAACCTTATCTCGCAATCGTGCAACAATTGTCATGAGGAATGGCGGTAGCAATTGTGGGCGATCCATAGAATCAACAAGGATTGCGAATGAGCAACATCGGGTTCATGTTTAGTCGTGTCGCGGGAATCCTCCTGCTTCCCCTTTGCGTTCTGATAGCCGTCGATCATTCTCGAGCCGACGAGCCGAAGCCACCGAATATCGTATTAATCATGGCCGACGACGTAAGTTGGGAAGCGTTCGGTTGCTATGGCGCCGAAGACTATGAAACGCCTGAGCTCGATCGACTGGCAAAACAGGGCGTTCGTTTTTCACATTGCTATTCGACGCCGATTTGCACCACCTCGCGCGTGCAGATCATGACTGGAATGTACAACTTCCGAAATTACACGCATTTCGGATACCTAGCGCCGACGGAGCGAACATTCGGACACATGCTTCAGGACGCGGGATATAAAACGGCGATCGCCGGAAAATGGCAACTGAACGGACTGTACAACTCGTTGCCTGGTCACGACGATGCCACTCGTCCGATGAAAGCTGGCTTCCATGAGTCCATGTTGTGGCAAGTTACGACGGGTAAGAATGGCGACAGGGGCGGCGAACGTTTTTGGAGTCCGCCAATCGAACACAACGGAAAGTTTTTGACGAAGGAGATGAATGCCGACAAATATGGCCCGGACATGTTCTGCGACTTCGTTTGCGATTTTATGGAGCGAAATCAGAAAGATCCGTTTTTCGTCTACTATCCAATGGTTCTGGTGCATGACCCATTTGTCAAAACGCCAGACACGATCGGAACTGGTGACCGTGGTCAAGTCGCAAACAAGGCCCCGAAGAATCGAGCGGCTCAGAAAGAAAATTTTGTTGCCATGGTGAACTACATGGACAAGATCGTTGGCCGGATCGTCAAGAAAATTGATGACCTCGGTCAGCTTGAGAACACGATTATTCTGTTCACTGCCGACAACGGGACCAATCGGCGAATAACGTCGCGTTGGAATGGCCAAAGTATCCAAGGCGGAAAGGGTGGCATGACGGACATGGGAACACATGTTCCATTGGTCGCCTATTGGAAAGGCCATACGCCGGAGGGCTTGGTCTCTACTGATTTGATTGACTTCACCGATTTCTTCCCAACGTTCTCCCGAGCAGCCCAATCAGACGAAACGACGAACGACGGTCACAGCTTTTTTCCGCAACTAAATGGCGAGACCGGCCAACCTCGCGATTGGGTGTTTTGTCACTATGAACCGTACTGGAACAAAACAGCGGGGCAGTTCATCAGGGACGACCAATTCAAACTTTATCGCGACGGCCGCATGTTCCGGATTCCAGATGATTTGAAAGAAATGAACGATATTGGCGAGTCCGACAACCAACGCATACGGGCAGTTCGCGACCGTCTTTCGGCCGCGTTGAATCTGGCACCACCTGCTCCCGCGGGTAGCAAAGCTGGGAGAGACACAAAGGACCGACCGGTGTTTCCAGATTGGAAAGCAATGAATCGTCGCTGATAGGCTCTCGCGACTTCGTGGCTAAAAAAAGCCTGAACGTTGACAGCGCGATCAAAGATCCATGGGTGTACCCGCGCTCGAGAAATAGTAACGGAGTACCGCGGACCTTAGAACGGGCCTTGAATTTCGCAGGCCTGCAATACAAGCCCGATGCGCAAGCGAGTGGTCGGTCTGCGTAAATGAACTGCCGAAATCGTTGAACATGAGCTTAGGCCTGAGCAACGCGCGGTTCGACCACTCGCTTGCGCGTTTGGATGTTGCGCATTTAAGATGGAATTTCTTGTTTTACCTAACAAAACAAGTATTCCCTCGCTTGCGCGTCGGGCTTGTATTTGCGCAACATCAAAACTTGCGCGTCGGGCTTGTATTGGTGTCAAATCGATGTGCCGTGTCGACCTCTGAACTGGATAGCCTTAACAACAAAAAAGCCCGAATGCCGAAGTGAAATCACTTGCTGGCGCTCGGGCGTTTTTTGAAACGATGATTCGTTATGACTACTTCATTCGCTTCAGCTTCATTGCCTCAACAAACTCGTCGCGCCAATCGAATTCGAGCTCTTGAGCGTAATGCTGGGCAGCACCCATGACATCCGTTGGAACTCGCTTGAAACGGAAGAACTGACTGTCGAGATACTCTGACCCGAGATCAGCCATCGAAACTGGTGGCGTCGTTCGCTGAATAACGTAGATCGTGTCTCGAGTCTTGTTGGCAGCGACGGCAGTTTCGCCTTCCTTGAGCCCGAATGCGGTTTGCATAAACTCTTCACCCGGCTGCTCAATCCCGAAAGGCATTCCATAGACGGCCGTTGCCGTTCGCCCCGGACGGAACCACGTGAACTCGCCTGTCGGAGCCGCTGTTTCTGGATAAAGTTCAGTCAGCTTCTTTCCAGCAGACCTAGCTTTGGTCGCCATGTCTTCAGCTGCTTTCTTCGCCAACTCAATTGCCTGTTGGTACTTCCAGTATTTTTCAATTTTTGGTTTCGCTTCATCGAACTCTGGAATGCGAACATCGACTTTCTCAGCCATCCAGTAAACGTATGCGTTCGCCGTCATGATGTCGCTAACTTCCTGAGGAATCAAAACGTCGACTCGATCGTAGTCCAAGAAGATTCGATTGCTAACCGATTGAAAATCCATTCGAACCGGGCCTTCGGGCGACTGAACTTGAACCGGGAAATTGACTTTTCCGATCTCCGTATCACGCAACTCGAAAGGATCGATCAAACCCGTCTCGCGGAATACGAGCCCATTCTCTTTGGCGATCGCTTCAAAATCTGGAACGGGAGGTTTGGGCGTCTTGGCTTTGTCAGCTTCACGCTGGGTATCCCAACGCAAAACTTGATTTTGATACGTCTGCATCGCAACCATGGCACGCTTCTTGGCTTCATCCTTTTTCTCGAATGCAGCCTTCCGTGCAAGTCGCTCACGAATCTTGTCAGCGACTTCGCTGAGCGGTTTGATGCGAGTCTTCTTTGTGGTTTCTCCAGACTGAGGTCCAGCACTTTCATCAGACAGTTGCAGGTCACCTAAGCCACCGACTTCTTCCTGATTGGTCGCTGGTGTTTCTTCTTGAGCATCCTGAACGAACGAAGCAAACTGGCTTTTCGTTTGGCGAACGATAAGAGATTGATCTGAACCACCACCCTCGGTTTCAGGAACATCGGTAGTTGGTACTTCTGTTGCAGGAACTTCGGTTGCAGGAACTTCAGTCGCCGGAACTTCAGTCGCAGGAACTTCTGTCGCAGGAACTTCTGTCGCAGGAACTTCTGTCGCAGGAACTTCTGTCGCCGATGATTCGGCTGGCTCAGTTGCCGATGCTCCTTCAACGGCAGGTGCGCCAACTGCATCAACTGCAGGGGTCGTCGCTTCTTTTGCAGGCTCATCGGCAGGCTTTTCATCATCGCCTAAATCCAACTTAAAGCCTTCTGTCTCAGGTTGAGCAACAACTTCCACAACCAACGGATCTTCTGCCTCCACGAGCTTTTCGTATTCGGCTTCGACCTCTGCATCGGTCAACTTGCTCTTTTCGTTTTGCAAAAACGTGTCCATCTCAGCAACGAAATACTGAATGTTGACTTTCCGTGGCACTTTGAAGCCTGGCGTCAGCATACCAACATCTTCGTAGTCGTATTTTCCTTCTTCGAACAGAGCTTGCAATTCAGCATTCCCCGGCTGCTCCGAAACTTTGGAAACGTATTCTTCTACCGAAACGGGAACGACTTCGCATTCCATGCGATCGTTTGCCCGAGCATAGAGCTCGACGGCTTCGGTTGGAATCGGATTCAAAGGAACACCGGCCGACGTGTAACGCTGCATCTGCATCGCCAACAGTTCCAGCTTCAGATGCTTTCGAATGGAAGGCATCGCAGTCCGCTGATTAACAAGCTTGTTGATTTGTTTCCAATCGCGCGGGGTGAATTCAGCCTGACCAGCCAACAGTGACAGATAATCTTCGATCATCCCGTCGCTAATCACGACACCTTCATCTTCAGCACGCTCGGCGAGCAATTTACGAACCAACATTTGCTCATCGACGGCATCGTTATCGTCGGTCCGCCCAAGTGGCTGCACCATGTCGGCCATTGGAGAGAACTGAACTTCCTTCTGCTCGCATTGCTTGGCAGCTTGCTCAACAAGGGAAACGAGAAAGCGACGAGTCGCGAAGTGATTTCGCTGGAGCTCATCAAGCCTTGTACGCGTGATCTCGCCTTCGCGATATTTGATGATCACTGGATCTTCAACTGCCGTGGCGGCACTTTGAAAGCCATTTGCCATTTGGTCGAAGACGGGGCCAAGGCCAAAAATCGCCATCAACACAACACCGAAAATGATCAACATCCACGTTGCGTGTCGTCGAAACCAGCGAAGAGGACTCATCGAAAAACCTGTTGGTCTGAAAGTAAGTGGGGAGCGGGAACAAATCCCGATTGCTACCGGACAGATCCGGCTGATGCCAATGGGGCAATTTATCGCCGAAAGCCAGCATTTTCAATGGCAATATGCAGGCTCAGAGTGGGAATCACCCACTGTTATGGGTCAAGATGGGCGAGCAGAGATTGTCCGGCTTCGATACACGTTTAATTTTGGGGCAAAATCAATGTCGCACGAGCTTTCCAAGCTGTTTCAGTACTATGCAAGATCACAAGCCAGAGGCTTATGCCACCTCAGGACTGAGAGTCGCCCAGCTCTCCGAGCTGGTAGCGCGCCGGGAAAATACGCTTTCTATCAAAGGCAGGTTAGCCAATGACTGTACGTCTCAATCCGCTCGCCATCAGTCCGGAGGACTGAGAGTCGCCCAGCTCTCCGAGCTGGTAGCGCGCCGGGAAAACACGCTTTCTTTCAAACGCAGGTTAGCCAATGACTGTGCGTCTCAATCCGCTCGCCATCAGTTCGGAGAAC
>CALLUY010000174.1 GCA_938010615.1 uncultured Pirellulaceae bacterium
TGATGGCGTGCGGACTGAGACGTTGAACGATAGTCAGAGCTTCCTTTGATAGAAAACGCACTCTTCGGCGCGCTGCCAGCTCGGAGAGCTGGGCGACAATGCTCTAACGTGCGATCGAAGTGCGATCATCGATTCCATAGACACCAGGCTCGAGCCGCAACTGTCGTTTGATGATCTGCCTTTCCGCTTCTGAACCAACGGTCCCGGTCAGCACCGCGGTTCGGTTGTTCACCGTCACTGTAATACCCAAGCCCATGGTTCGGACCACGGGCTGACGAACCATTCGCGACTGAAAACGTGACTCTGCAACATATCCTGGTGTCCTTGGTGCTGCGAAAGCCGGACGCAAGCGGGATCGGATTCCCTGTCGCTGAACCGTAAATCCATTTTCCTGAAGCACTCTCGAGCTTGTCGTCGCTGTTCGGCTTCCGCGGCCGGCGTTAATCGTTCCGCCAATCGAACGATCTTCCCCGAGCGGAAGTTGGGTCGACTCAGAAGGCGGTCCAACAAAGCCTTGTGCGTTGATGACTTCTGCGGTCGGTCCGACAAAGCCCTGGTTTCGCAGGTCTTCGATTTCGAAATTCTGTCTAAAAGGCTCGACCTGTTCGAGTTCTCCGTCTGCAGTGTCGGCACCACCGCCTCCACCACCGCCAGTGCCAGTGCCGCCTGCTTGATCTTGCTGCGCCGTTGGATCGACACCCTGATCTTGGAACGGGTTCGGATTAGTTCCGTCGAAGTTTCCGGGGTCAATCGGGCCACCGTTTCCACCGAAATTCCCGCCACCGCCGCCCGGAGTTCCTTGGGCCGCTGTTGTGTCTTGCAAACTGAAAAGCAGCAAGACGACTAGGACCGGCAGAAGAATCAGTTTGAAGCGACTGTTGTCGTTTGCAGTTGTCATGGTTGGCTCACAAATCGAAATCGTGTTGGATGCAAAATTGGAGTTTGCCGCACCGGTGAGGTATCGACCTTTCTATTACTATCAAACCATGAAACCCTGTTTCCGCCGCAAGGTTGTTGGCCATTCAAAGCGAAAAACTGGTAAACTTTGCGCGAATTTCACTGTCAAAAACGATATCGCGAAACTTGCGTGGCAAAAACAGGGTTAATTCGCCTGAGATCACTACTTTGAACCAATTTAAAAACGTAAGCAAATGAAGAAAACTGCACTCACTGGCCACGCTTTGCCCTCCCGTTTTCGGCCCCAGATCCAACACGCGATCGCGATCATTTTTCTTGCATTGTTGCTTGCCCCGATGTCATCCGCGGTGGCTCAGCGAAATCCAGATCGACCGAACATCGAGGACCTATTGCCGGAAACAACGGTGGCATTCGTTCAGATTCCTGACGTCCGAGATTTGATCGAAAAGACCAAAGACAGTGCCGGTATGCAGATGCTTAAGGACGAAGAGGTCGCTCCAATGTTCGAGCGAATGATTGAAGAAGGACGGACGGCCTACGGAAAAGTTGAAGATCAGGTTGGTCTTTCGCTTGATGAGTTGCAATCGATTCCCTCGGGAGAACTGGTGTTCTGCACGATTGCACCGCGGCGGAAAAATCCGGCGTTCATGTTCATTCTAGAAGTTGGAGAAGACAACGAAGCGGCTAAAAAAGCGTTAGGCGTCGCTCGTGACAAATTGGTTGAGGCTGGCAATACTGCTGAGGATGAAGAACTTGAGTCCGGCGTTTCCGTTGAGAAACTTTCGATTGATGGCATGATTTGGTTCAAAGCCCAACGCGAAGGCTTGGTGATCGCATGTTCAAATGAGAAAGTGTTAAACGATTTCTTTCTTCGCTGGGACGGTGAAGAAGTCAAGAAAGTGCGACCTCTTTCCAAGAACCGAAAATTCATCACGATCATGAACCGTTGTCGCAGCAAGAAAGAGCTGCCTTCGGACGTTCGATTCTTTGTTGATCCGATCGGAATCTTCAAAAGTGCCGGTCGCGGAAACGTGCAGATGCAACTTGCGATCGCGTTCTTGCCTTCGCTCGGCCTTGATAGCTTGTTGGGCATGGGTGGCTCAATGATTTTTGGCGACGACGAATACGAAACAATTGCTCATGGGCATTTGCTGCTCTCGAGTCCTCGCAAAGGCGTGACGAAAGTTATTTCGTTAAAGCCGGGTGATTACGAACCTGAATCGTGGATGCCCTTCGATGCTCATTCTTACACGACGACCAGTTGGGACGTGCCTCAGATGTACAACGAAATTCGTGGGCTCGTTGATTTGACGATGGATGAAGGCGCGTTTGACAACATGGTGCAGGAGAATATTGACGATCGTTTGGAAATGTCGCTGGAAGAAGACATCCTTTCTCAATTCTCGGGCCGCATTTCTTTCGGGCAAGTAACGTCAGTTCCTGGAAAACTAAATTCAGCCTCGTGGATTGTCGGCTTGGGATTGAACAACGCGAAAGATGCGACTGAAATGGGTGAAAAGCTCGTCGATTTCTTGAACGAAAACGTATTCGAAGGAAGTATCGAAAAGACGGAGTACGAAGGCATCGTGAATTGGGCGGTTAGTGAAAGTGCGATTGAAGCACGAAACGAGCGTCGGATGGAACGGCGTCGTGAAAGGAATCGACGCCGTGGTCGTGAGGAGGATGACATGGAGGAGATGCAAGCTACGGTTAGACTGCCGCGTCCTACATTTGCGATTATCGATAACACTCTGGTCATCACCGATAGCATCGAGGCCTTTGAAAAAGCAGTCGCAACGCACAAGGGCGAATCGGAATCTTTGAAGAACGATGCGGTCTTCGTAAAGATGGCCGATCAAATGACGCGGCTGTTGGGAACCGACATGCCAGTCGCCCTTTCATACAATCAACCGAAATATACGTTTCAATCGTTTTTGGAATACGGCAATGCGGACAGTACAAGGGCGTTACTGTCGTCGCAAGCTGAGAACAGCGATGATGGCTCATTCTGGAAAGTTCTCAAAGGCGTCATGGACGATCATGAATTGCCATCAAGCGAAACTTTGAGCAAGTACATTGCTCCTCAGGGTTGGTTCGCAACATCGGACGACACAGGTTATCATTTCCTTTGGTTCCAGGAACGATTGGATCTGGAAGAGCAATAAATTTTGACTTTTGGCGTTTAAATATGAGAACGAATTACTGTTTCATTAGCCTCGTTGTTGTTTTGCAGTTAGTCGGAGTCATATCCGCGGATGAGCCTGCCGTAAAAGAGCCCGGCGTAACCGAACGACCGAACGTTTTGTTTATCCTTGCTGACGATCTCGGTTGGCGAGACTTGAGCAATGAAGGAAGTTCGTTTTACGAATCGCCTCACATCGATCGCATCGCCAACGGCGGCATGAAGTTCACTCGAGGCTACGCGACGTGTCAGGTTTGCAGTCCGTCACGCGCCAGCATCATGACTGGAAAGTATCCTGCTCGGTTGGCGATCACTGATTGGATCGGCGCCGCCGAAGGGAAGCAATGGAAGCGGAATACAAAGCTTTTGCCCCCTACCTACAATCATGAATTGCCAGTCGACGACACGACGATGGCAGAGGCTTTCCGTGAAAGTGGCTATCGAACATTCTTCGCGGGGAAATGGCACCTTGGCGGCGAAGGTGCACTCCCGACTGATCACGGTTTCGAATTCAATGTCGGTGGACATCATCGCGGCTCGCCTCCGGGAGGATTTTTCTCCCCTTGGAACAATCCGCAAATGAAAAGCGGTCCCAAAGGTGAACTGCTGCCATTGCGGCTTGGTGAAGAAACAGCCAGTTTCATTGAAACACACAAAGATGAGCCGTTTTTTGCGTTCTTGTCTTTCTATTCGGTACATTCTCCACTGCAAACGACAAAGAAGCTTTGGAAAAAATATCGCGACAAAGCATTGGCTGCCGGCGAACAGCCAGATAGCCGTTTTGTCGTCGATCGAACGACGCCTGTTCGGCAAGTCCAAGATAATCCGCTTTACGGTGGCATGGTTGAATCGATGGATGACGCGGTTGGCATTGTGATGACGAAACTTGATGAGCTGGGCTTAAGTGAAAACACGATTGTCGTGTTCACTTCTGACAACGGCGGTGTTTCAGCTGGCGATGGAAAGGCGACTTCGAACCTTCCGCTGCGTGGCGGCAAAGGTCGCCAATGGGAAGGTGGAATTCGCGAACCCTATTACATCATGTGGCCAAAGAAAATTGCAGCTGGTTCCAAATGTGAAACACCGGTGATCGGCACGGACTTCTATCCAACATTGCTTGAATTGACCGGTCAGAACCTTCTCGGCGACCAACATGTCGATGGTGTTAGTCTCGCTCCGCTGCTAACTGGAGAAACGATTGAGGATCGAAATCTTTATTGGCACTATCCGCATTACGGGAATCAAGGTGGTGAGCCGAGTTCGATCGTCATCAAAGGCGATTGGAAGTTGATCAGGTATTGTGAGGATGGCCGGTCAGAGCTTTACAACATCGTCGACGATATCGGAGAAGAGTCAAACCTTGCCGACGCGAAACCAGAAATCCGTGACGCTCTTGCGGCGAACCTTGATGGCTGGCTGAAGGAAGTCGACGCTCGCATGCCAATTCCCAATCCGGATTTTTCAGCTGCCGAGCACGCCGATCAGAAAGTAAAAATCCGTGATGTGTTGACGCCGCGATTGGAGAAGCAAGCAGCGAACTTTCTGGACGACGATTACACGCCTCGTGGTGGCTGGTGGGAAGACACGGGGAAGTAGGTTTAGAGTAAACGTCGCGTAATAGCAAATGGCATGGTTTGTCCGCGAAATTCCTAACCCGAAGCGTAAGCGAGGTACCCGCCGCACCTCGCTCACGCGTGTTGAAGTTGCACTATATCGGCCCATCCCGAAGGGATTCAAACTATTAGCCGGTGATAAGCGCAGCACCATCAACGGATTCGGTCTTTGAAGTTGCAGTGTTTAGTGCTGAAAGCACGGCATGTGTTAGCCATGGACGCAAGTCCATGGAAACGTTGATGCATTCATCGTCAGTCCTGAAAGGACTGCAGGAAAATTGCGGTCGTGCAAAGCTTGGCTTCTGCCGTGCCTTCGGCACTCCGCGGCGACTCATGAACCGTAACCAC
>CALLUY010000175.1 GCA_938010615.1 uncultured Pirellulaceae bacterium
TTCGACCTGATTCGACGTCGATGCTGCCATTGAGCAGGCTCCGGCGATACCAAGGCACATTCTTACATGCTCGTTGGTAATTTTTACAATCGCGAGCCAGTTTCTACTGGCGAAATCCCGTTCTGCGACTCAAATACAATCGCAAAGCAATACCCGTGCCGAACACTATTGGATCGCGCTGGAAAGTAAGTGGCAACCCTCGGGGTGATGCCGGGCTTCGTTACCTTGGTGAAGAAGTTGACGAGTATCGATCGCGATTCGATATCAAGTCAAAAGAGAATGAAAAGTCTTGGAACGATCTGATTCAACTCTGCAAGCTGCTCAATGAGACACCCGCGGACCAGTTGATTGAGAAGCTGGATCCGATTCTTGATCTCGATGGAGTCCTTTGGTTTTTGGCTGTCGACGTTGCCTTGATCAATAGCGACGGATACTGGACGCGAGCCAGCGACTACAGCATCTACCAAAACCCGGAAGGCAAGTTTCACATCTTGCCTCATGACATGAACGAGTCTTTTCGTGAGATGCACGGCAGAGGCGGTCCCGGCGGTCCCGGCGGAAGGCGCGGTCGCGGTGGGCGGCGAGGCGGACCTCCTGGATTCGGTGGACCGGGTGGTCCTCCGGGAGATGGGCCGCCGCCTGGATTCGATGGACCACCGAGAGGGAGACCTCCTGGATTCGGTGGACCTCCGGGAAGAGGAGGAGGTACGCCGGGAGGCTCACCACCGTTGGGACAAGGCTACGAACTGGATCCGTTGACAGGACTTGGAGAAGATCGATTTCCACTTCGCAGTAAGTTGCTTGCCAACCCAACGTTGAAGACTCGATACTTACAGTACGTTCGGTTGATCGCTCGTGAACATATTGCTTGGGAAAAAATGAGGCCTCTGGTTTCCAATGCGAAGAAATTGATCGAGTCCGAGGTGAAGGCAGACACCCGATTGCTGGTAACATTCGATGCCTTCGAAAATGCAACTGGTGAATCAGCAGCGAAGGGAAGTCTTCGCGAATTTGCAGAGAAGCGTTCGAAGTTTCTGTTAGACCATCCCGTGATCAAGGATTTGCCGGAGGCATTGGTTGAGTTGTCTCCAAATGTGGCGAAGGAGGATTAGGTCACGCGAGAATTTCGCTACTGCAGATATCAATGAAAAAAGCCGGCAACAAATATTGCCGGCTCTTCTTCCCCACGTCCAAATCCTGCGACATAGTTGACGCTTGCTGTCATTTCCCCATTCCAGCAACCATCCCTTCCAAGTCAGTAACGGACGAGAACGCGCCGTCGGTTTATAGTTAGGGTCACCCAAATACTACGTCAAAATCTCTATTCCGGATGGGGTGTTTTTTAGGATCCTTTTGAATCCTGATTGTTTGTTCTTTCGCCGATTTGTTTGCGAAATACATGATGTCAGAATGCAACATCAGATCGAGGTAGAGGTCGCTAAAACAATACGCGTCATTTTTGATGATGAAGATTCGCATCGTGAGAATTCCCAGCTGCGTCATCAAGGATTTTGGCGACCCGGTCCACGCTGGCGTTGGCCGTTTCGACGATTGGCTTCGGCTTCCTTCTTGATAGTCTCTCGAACACTCATTAAATATTCGCGCCTTAGCTCCTTCGGGAGACTCCTGGCGAGTTTGTGACTGGTTTGCATGAGTGCACGCACCATAGAGGATTTGGCTGGACCTCTGAGGTCACAAGCTTTCAAAATCGTTCCGGCTTCTCGGAGTTCATCACCTGCTTCACGAATTTGGTTCTCGGAAAGAAGGTAGTCAACCATTTTCAATCTCGAAACGATTTTTAATTGTACGTACTCGGGGTTCGGACTTTTCTGAACTAGGGAATCAGCGATTCGTTTGACTTCCTCGACTTGCTGCTGTGAGATTGAGTCAAGATTGTTGGTCGGCATCAGCAACAAGGTAACGGCGACTTGATATTGGTAGTCCGTGTTGTCCGGGTGTTGCTTAGCCAATGATCGGAAAAGCGTCGCCGCGCTGTTGAGCGATTCGATCGCATTGTTCGTTTCGCCAAAATTATCTTCCAGAGCCCCCAAACTGCATTGGCTCTTGCCCAACAAAAGACGGTATTCAAGATTGTCCGGATCGAGAATGGTCAGCTCATTGGCAATCTTGACGGCCCGTTCAACGTAACGTTTAACTTGAGCTTCATAGTGTCGCGGCCTTTTCGATTTCGGCGGACGACGAGTTTCTGCTCGCTGACGCGGTCCGTTTCCGATTTCGTCAATGTCTACCACGCTTTCAGCTGCCAGTCGACAGACTTCGGACGAGGCCAATGCAGTCAGAGTTTGCGCCAACGCAAATTGAACTTGAGGGTCGTTTCGGTGAGCATGCGACTCAATCACTTTTAGGTTTTCCTGAATCAGAGTCATTGGCTTTCTATTTCTTTGCCAGCTCCAGTCGTTTCGTCGAACCGCGTTGCTCATTTCGGATCGAGTCGAAACGAGATTGAACAATGCTTCGATGGATTCAGGATTTTGTTCAAGGATTTCTATGCAGCATGAAACCGCTTTTTCGTAAGAGACGATCGCGGCATCGTAGTCTCCAATCAGAAAGTTGATGTTAGCGACTCGACGCCAACCTCTGGCTGCGTTTGCCAACAAGCGTTTGTTGTCCGAATTCTCGCGAGCGAATCGTTCGTAGAAGTTAGCCATCTTCTTTAGGTAACTGGCATCGCTTGCATCGATCGAGATCTCGATTCCGGCCAGTTCATTGAATCCATCAAAGTCGAAGTTTGCGGTACTCGCCTTCGTGTTCTTTTGCAAGAACTCAACGAACAGTTCATCAAAAGCTTCAACCATCAGATCTACATTTGCTTCGGCACGATTGAAGTTGGCCAACGCAAGTTGTTCGCCTTTGACGGCTCGATTTTCATTGGCAACGGCCTCTTCACGGGCAACTTCAGTTTTCGTAGATTCAACTTTTAGTTGAGTGTAAGCCCGATTGGTTAAAGCCCATGCAGACGACGCGATGATCGCCGTTGCGAAAACGAGTGCTGCCGAGAGAGCTACCAGAGAAGCGACGACTGGATTCTTGCGACCCCAACGCATGCCCTGCTCAATCAGCGACGGACGCCGGGCAGAGATTGGTCGATCTTCCACGAAAGCTCTGAGGTCGTCGCGAAGATCGAATGCGTTTTGATAACGAAGTTTTGGATCCTTGTTGATCGCTTTTTCGATAATCGTTGCCAAGTCGCGTGGGATCGAAGCGTCGACTTTTGCTGGAGGCGCTGCGGATTCGTCGATGATCCGATGAAATACTTCGGCGTGAGATCCGGGTGCAAAAGCGGGTTTGAGTGTCGCCAGTTCATACAAGGACAAACCAAGACAATACGTTTCGCTTTGCTGATCATATATCCCTTTGAGTGACTCAGGGGCAAGATACTGGGGCGTTCCGAGGACCGCGCCAGTTTTGGTGATCTGTTCCTCGTCAGAAATTTTCACCAACCCAAAGTCCGTGATCCAAACTTGGCCTTTGTCGTCCAGCATCAAGTTGGCTGGCTTGATGTCTCGGTGCAAGATTCCCAGCTGATGAGAATAACCAAGTGCATCGGCGACTTGAGCACCAATTTTTCCGACCCATCGGTATCGATTTTGTCCGTCGTGGATTCCTGAGATTGAAGTTGTTGACGGCACAACAAGCTCTTGAGTTTGATTGCCAAGATCCTCCGTGTTCTCCAAATTCGGCGAAAAGAAAAGTTCGCTGTTGCTGACGGTTGAATGGCCGTGGTCGCCCGCAGTCTGATTGTGGGACTCAATATCATTGATTCCAGTTAGCGACTCAACAGCTGACTTCAAGCTGATCCCATCAATGTATTCCATGACGTAGTAGTGATAGCCATTTGACTCACCGACTCCAAACACGCTGACAATGTTCGTATGGTGCAGCCTTGCCGCAGCTTGCGCTTCACGTCGAAAACGCGCAATCTGTTTTTCGCTTTCGAGTTCGTGTTCCAGCATCACTTTCAACGCCACGCGCCGACCAAGCGACTGGTGAACCGCTTCGAAGACCACTCCCATTCCACCTCGTCCGACTTCGCGAATCAGAACGTAATCGCCAAGCTGCTTCATGCTTGAGAGGTCGGCATTCTTAACTGAATCGGTGCCGGTTTGAGGATCTCTAGTTTCAGCTTTAAGGCCTTCGATCATGGCAACGGATGAAAGGACGTCTTCGATTTCGTCTGCGATGGAAGGATATTTGCGTTTGTAAGCCGCGATTTCGGGAGCGTCTCCATCACGCGTTCGGCGCGTGTAGTCCTCTACGATTTGGTCCAGCAGTTCGTCTTTGTTGATGTTCTTTCCCATGACGATTTAGAACGCCGCGTGCTGTTGCATGATTTCTTTCAGTCGTTTGAGCGCGCGAATGTAACGTTTGCTGGCGGCTTCAGGAGCGATTCCTATAACTTTGGCGGCTTCGATATTGGATAGTTCTTCGAAGTGCCGCAGCGCGATGACTTCGCGATCCGTATCGTTCATTTCCGACAGCGTCTTTTCGAGGGCTTCGATCTGCCGTGCTTTTTGGAACACTCCGCTGGCAGAAGTCATTTGTCCGACGATGTGAGCCGCAAGCTGAACGGAGGTATTGCCCTGCTCCGGCTTTCCCTTCAGTTTTACTTCGCGGCGAATGTCGCGCTTTTCTGCGCCGAAGTGAAATCGATGAATTTCCAGCATCCGTTGATTGGCTTCAAGTCGCAGCCAAACGAAGAAAGGCATGTCTGGCTTTTGCAGGTAGCTTTCAATTCGCTGTGACGCTCGAACATAAGTCTCCTGTAAGACATCCGAATTCGAAACGCGTCCGCCAAGCCGATAGTCCAAACGAAAGTCGATGACTCGACGGAGCCTTTCTCGAACCAACAGATACAGCTCCGCCAAGGCTTCTTCCTGACCGGCTCGAAGCTGTTCAATGATTTCGGATTGTTCTGGCAATTCATGCGTCATGAAGATCTCACGTTACCTATACGTCACGAGACAATTTTTTGTTGAGGACACGAGCTGTTGACTTTTCGGCATGAAAATCCACGTTTTTCCGGGCTCGCAGCTCTTTTGGCGATTCAATTATATTTGATGTCCCGGCAATCCCAGTACTGCGTGTAGATGGATGGGTAACAATAACCCGCAAATAAACTTCCCCAAGTATAAAGGAAATCTCATGAGAGCATTGACTGTCATCGCAATCGCAACCATGTCCATGTGGATCGCAGATCAAGCCTACGCACAGCAGAAAGATAATGCCCAAGGTGACGGGTTCTCGGGACGGCAACAAGTCGAACGCCAAAAAGACGGTCAAGGTCAGCGTGGCCAAGGACGACGAGGCAATCGCCGTCGTGGAGGTAAGGGCCAAGGAGCTCAACAAGGCCAACGAGGTGGAGGTCAGTTTGTTGAGGGGCTGTTCAAGCGTTTCGACAAGGATGCCAACGGTTCGATTTCGCTCGACGAAGCTCCTGATCGGATGAAGCAACGCTTCAGTTCGTTGGACTCAAACGGAGATAATTCAGTTTCCAAAGAAGAGCTCACTGCCGCGTTCGCAAAAATGAGCCAAGGCCGCAATGGTCAAGGTAAAGGTGGCAAAGGAAAAGCGGGCAAGGATGGCGCTGGTAAAGGGAAAAATGGTAAAGGAAAAAATGGCAAAGGCAGAAACGGCCAAAGCCAGATGTTTGATCCAGCCAAAATGATGAAAATGATGGACAAGAACAATGACGGAGTTCTTTCTCCCGATGAAGCTCCTGACAGAATGAAGCAACGATTTGATCGCATCGACGCTGACTCAAGCGGCACGATCACGGCGGATGAACTCAAATCGTCTTTTGAAAAAATGAAAAAGGGTGGTAAGAACGGTCAGGCTGGGCGTGATAAGTCCGCTGACCCGAATGCCACCAAACCGGTCAAGCCAAAGCGTCCTCCGATGGCAAAAGATGGGGCGTAAGCCAGCCGGAAAGAATCGTTTTTGGTCGCCCTGCCTACCTCGCTGGCGGGCGGCCTTTTTTGTTCGTATGACATTCAGCAGTCGCCTTCGGCTTGCCGTTAAACGCAATACCGTTTAATGAATCCAAAGTCTCGGTGGCATAGGCCTCTGGCCTGTGTTCTGCATGTCCACAAGCCAGAGGCTTATGCCACCTCCCCAACTGCAACGACCCTACTGAAAGCCAAAACGAAGGGTGATGTCACCTTCATTGAACGGCATTGCCGTTAAACGAACTTTGACAAACTGTTCTCAAGAGTCCAAATCTATTTTTACACCGTCCCAAAACGTTTTGTTGTATTGAGCGAATGGAAATATGAACATCTTCTCTTCACTGCTGACAATCGCCATCCTCGCAGCTCTATCGCACGCGACTTTGGCACAGGAAGAACTTTCGCGTGAGCAGCTTAACTTCTTCGAAGCGAAAATCCGTCCGGTTCTAATTAAGGAATGTTACGGTTGCCACAGTGCAAAAACTGGCGCGACCAAAGGCGGGTTGATGGTCGACACCAAGGAAGCCCTTCTGTTGGGCGGCGACAGTGGTCCGGCAATCGTGCCCGGTGAACTGGACGAAAGTTTGCTGTGGGGTTCGATCAACCACGAAGACTACAACATGCCACCGGGCAAAATGCTGTCCGACAAAGTGCTTGATGACTTCAAGAAGTGGATCGAAATGGGTGCTCCTGATCCGAGAGTCATGAAGATTACCGAAATCAAATCGGAGATCACCGCAGCGGACGTCGAAAAGGGCCGTGAGTTCTGGGCGTTCAAGCCCCCTGCCCTGCCCTCGATCCCAAAAGTTAACGATGAATCATGGGCCGAGACAGAGATCGATCAATTTGTTCTTGCAAAGCTGGAGCAAAACGAACTGCAGCCCGCCGACGACGCGGAAGCAGAAACGGTGCTCCGTCGTTTGACCTACGGACTGGTCGGATTGCCGCCGACTCCCGATCAAGTCGCGTGGATGAACAAGAACTTTCGCCGTGATCCGAAAGCTGCGATCGAAAAAGTTGTCGATGAGTTACTTGAGCAGGAACAGTTTGGCGAACGCTGGGGTCGTCACTGGTTGGACATCGCCCGCTACGGCGAATCGACTGGCCGCGAAGTGAACGTGACTTATTCCAATGCGTGGCGATATCGCGACTACGTGATCGATTCCTTCAACGCAGACAAACCGTACGATGAATTCGTGCAAGAACAGATCGCTGGTGACTTACTGCCGATCAAGTCAGACGAAGACTGGGCAGAGAACTTGATCGCAACGGGATTCTTGGCGATGGGATCGAAAGCTCTTGCGGAACAAAATGGCAGACAATTTCGCTTGGACCTGATCGACGAACAGGTTGATGTGACGTCGCATGCGATCCTTGGAGTTTCCGTTGCGTGCGCTCGGTGTCACGATCACAAGTTTGATCCAATTCCTCAGTCCGACTACTACGCGATGTCGGGCATCTTTGAGAACACTTCGACGCATTATGGCACGATTGATACGCTGCAGAATCGACGGCCCAGTAATTTGATCGTGTTGCCGGTCAATGATCCGAAGCTGAAAGAGAAAAAGCTCAGCCGTAAAGAGCTTCAGGAATTGAAGGACCAATTGGCCGAAGTGCAGGAACAATATCGCGAAGCGACTCGCGCACGTATCCAAATGCGACGCGGCGGAAAATCCTCTAAGGATCCTCAGCAAGCGACGATCAGTGTCGCAAGATCTTCCACTCAGAAAGCAGCTCTAGAATCGAAAATCAACTCCTATGACTCCAATGGCAATCCACACACTTACGCGATGGGTGTTCAGGAAGTTGACAAACTGATTGAAACTCGATTGCTTGACCGCGGTGAGTTTGATCGGCCGGGCCAAGTCGTCGAACGTGGTTTTCCGCAAGTGATGTGCGCAGAGCCCGTCGAACTGAATGCCAAGTCTAGCGGTCGTTTGGAGTTGGCTCGATGGATGGGCAGCGACAAAAATCCGCTGACGGCTCGCGTGATGGTGAATCGGATTTGGCAACACATGATGGGCCAAGCGATCGTTCGAACTCCGGAGAACTTTGGCGCAACAGGACAGTCGCCGACTCATCCAGAATTGCTCGATTGGTTGGCGGTCAAATTTGTTAAAGAGAATTGGAGCGTCAAAGCCATCGTTCGAGAGATCGCCATTTCGCACATCTTCCGCACCGGGAGTAAATTCGATTCAGCAGCCTTCAATGCTGATCCGCTCAACGAAATGTTGTGGCGATACGAACCCCGACGACTCGACGCCGAAGCCATCCGCGATTCTCTGCTATCGATCAGCGGCCAATTGGAATCAGAAAGACCCTATGCTTCGATCGCAGGCATTGCTGGAGAAGGCCTCGTTCGCGATGGAACCGTTTTCTCGGTTGCTGACAAATCAAATTCGGGCGGTTCCATGCAAACCAGCAGTCGGCGTGGTCGCCGAAATCAGGGGGGCATGGCGGGGATGATGGCCAATCGTTCTGGCGGCGCCGTGACGATGCTGGATCAACCGGTCAAATATCGCAGTGTCTATCTGCCAATCGTTCGTGACAACATTGCCCGATCGTTGGAAGTGTTTGACTTTGCAGAATCGAGCATGGTCATCGGCACGCGTGAAACTTCCAACACGCCGGATCAAGGTTTGTATTTCCTAAACAATGAATTTGTGATCGAGCAAAGCGAACTGTTTGCTCGACGGTTGATGGCGGAGAACTCAGACGTTGAAACTCAGGTGCGTGGCGCGTTTCTTTGGGCTTACGGCCGCGAGGCGACCAACGGAGAAATTTCCGCAGCCAAAGAGTTTTACGAACAATTCGAAGTCCCCAATCGGGCATCACGACGTGATAACAGTAGCCCGGCACTGAAGAAACTTTCGGCTCTCTGTCAGGCGATTTTGGCTTCGGCGGAGTTTCGGTTTCTGAATTAGTTGGTGGCATAGGCCTCTGGCCTGTGTTCGCATGCCCACAATTTGAACTAAATCACAGGCCAGAGGCCTATGCCACCTTTGAAAGGCAAACCCATGAACAATCCACTATTCTCACGCCGACAGATGCTACAAACCTTGTCCTCCGGATTTGGTTACCTTGCGTTTTCGTCGCTCGCCACCGCAGCCGCTGCGAAGGAACGCGATGACAAGCCAACCAATCCGCTGGCTCCTAAGGATCCGCATTTTGCGGCCAAAGCAAAGCGAGTGATCTTCTTGTGCATGCGCGGTGGGCCATCGCATCTCGATACGTTCGACTACAAGCCCGAGCTAATCAAGAACCACGGAAAGACAGGTTCTTTTCGCGGTTCGTTGCTGAAGTCGCCTTGGGATTTCAAACAACGCGGCGAAAGTGGACTCTGGATTTCGAGTTTACTTCCAGAGATTGGTTCGATGGCCGATGAGCTTTGTTTGCTTCGCGGCATGAACACCGATTTACCCGTTCACCCTCGAGCGATGACTCAGTTGCACACTGGAGCGACCCAGTTCGTTCGTCCGTCACTGGGTTCGTGGGCGCTGTATGGGCTTGGCACTGAAAACGAAAGTATGCCTGGATTCGTTTCGGTCAACACGCCGGCAGGTTCGTCTCAGGATATCGGCAATTCGTTTTTGCCATCTGTCTTCGGCGGGACCAAAGTCGGCGGCTTGGGTGGCGGTAGGCTGTCACGCGGTCGTCGTCGCGGCGGAAGTCAGGAGTCTGTTCCCGATATCAAGAATTCAGGCATCACGAAACAACAGCAGAGAACGCAGCTGGATTTCATTCAACGGCTCAACAATGAAAAAATGCAGCGTGACAAACATCAGCCCGGCGTTGAGGGCGTGATCGAAAGCTATGAATTGGCGTTTCGTATGCAGAGTGCGATGCCGAACTTAATGGATATCTCTGACGAAGACCAAGCAACGCTGGATCTGTATGGAATCAACGACAATGCAACCGGTTCGTTCGGTCGTCAGTGTTTGCTCGCGCGTCGTATGTCGGAATCAGGCGTTCGGTTCGTGGAGGTAAGCCATAACGGCTGGGACACTCACTTTTCAATGGACTCAAAAATTCCGAATCTTTGTCAGCAGATTGACAAACCAATCGCAGGACTGCTAACGGATTTGAAGCAGCGTGGATTGTTGGAAGATACACTCGTCATTTGGGCCGGCGAATTTGGACGAACGCCTTACGCCCAGAACGGCAACGGCCGTGACCACAACAACAAAGGCTTCACGACTTGGATGGCTGGCGGCGGCGTCAAAGGCGGTTTCAGCTACGGAGCCACCGATGAAAACGGCTACGAAGCGGTCGAAGGCAAGTGCCACATTCACGATTGGCACGCGACGATTCTGCATTTGTTGGGTCTGGATCATACTCAGCTAACGTATCGATATGCCGGTCGAGATTTTCGGTTGACGGATGTCCACGGAAACGTGCTCAAAGACATCGTGGCGTAGGGCAGGCTGTGCCTGCCGCTGTCCAAAAGGAAAGCGTAACCGTGGGAGAACCCTTCCATCAATAACTTGCTGAATTTAGAAACAATGTCATGCACAGCATGACCTACCGTTAGGCCACACGCAGCTGACGCACCGCTCCGCGAGCCAGAATGAGCGCAAAAAGAAAGCCCTTGAGTTTGAGGACTCGAGGGCTTTTGATGTCTCCGGGTTGTGCCATATTCAACTTTTATTGGCGGCCATTGTTTTCGAGCCATTGCTTTCCAGCGTCGAGCGCCGCGCCAGCACCACGTTCTAGGAGCTGTTTGCTGTTCACGTTGAACTGAACATCAGGCCAACCGTTTTCGCCTTGGGAGATTTTTGGGAACTGACTGCTCCAGCCGTTTTGCTGAGCGTTTGGGTTCGGTTGGGCTGGTGGCTGCCACTGAGTTTGATTCGGGTTTTGGTACTGCGGTTGATTGTTGGGCTGCTGTTGCCACTGATTCTGTTGCGTACCTTGGCCGCCGAAAGTTCCTTGTTGATATCCGCCGGTGTTTTGTGGGATGTTTGAGTTGCCGAACGTGCCGCTCTGATAGTTGCCTTGCCACTGTTGCTGTTGGCCAGAATTTTGAGCTGGCGTTTGGAAGCCGGCTTGGCTGGCTGGAGTCTGCCACTGTGTTGGCTGTTGTTGATTTTGGAATGTGCCGCTAGGGAATCCAGTGCCCGGAATTCCAGTTTGGTTTTGGTTCACTTGTTGGGGATCGTTACTGCGATCGAAGATCGGATTCTGTGGTGGCAGATTGCCGTTTGGATCGAGAATTTTCTGCTGGAATGTTTCAACATGTGGATGAATGAACTCCGCAAGTTCAGCGGGAGCAAATCCTGAAAACTGATCGATACCTTTGACGACGTAATAGCCGGTCTTCGATTGGTGGATTGAGTCACGAGCTTTCTCGCCCAGCAACGATACTGAGAACATGGTGACGACCATACAAAGGACGGCTCCTTTGAACGCACCCAATAATGCACCGGCTTGTCGATCGAAGCCTTTGAGTTCCATCTTCTTTAGAGACTTGCTGACCGAGGCAAAAATCGTCCAGACGATTAATGATGTTCCAATGAACAGGATCAGCATCGCTGCAAAGCGGTTGAAAGGTGCTTCGGCGGAGATGTACGGTGTGATCGCATCGGGGAACGTGACGGCCACAAAATAGCTCAGGAAGATTGCGGCGACCGAAGCGATCTGCCACGCGAGCCCTTTCCAGTATCCGAACCAGATTGCGCCCAAAAAGATAATGATCATCGCAATGTCATAGAGTGACATTCGCATCTCCAAAATTGTATACGTTGGTTGCCGCATGGAGCGGCGAAGGTGAGTCACCGGTGAATTTGCAACCGGCGGCGTATTTAATCTTATTCATCGACGTGGCTCAAGAGAAAAGTGTTCGGTTGAATCCGGGTCAGTGCTAGCGGAAACTTTCGAGGACAGTTTCGCGCTGTGGACCGCCCTGCCCTGCGGATACAATGGAGGCAACAAAAAAGGAGTTTTGTTTTAGATGGCTGATTTCAAGACACACATCACCGCCAGTACCATTCTGGGTATTGGCTACGGCACCGCAGCACATTTTAAATTCGGTGTGCCACCAGGACACTGCATGATTGCGGGTGCACTTTGTAGTGTCGCCGGCATGCTTCCAGATTTGGACAGCAAGACGGGCATTCCTCAGCGTGAAATGTTGTGCTTCGTTTCGGTGCTTGTTCCGATGCTGATGATCTTTCGTTTGCAGGAGCTAGGGCTGACGGCCGAGCAAATGGTTTTCGTGGCGGGGGTTTCCTATGTCGTGATACGATTTGGCGTCGGGGAGCTGTTCAAGCGCTTCACCAAGCACAGGGGGATGTGGCACAGCATACCTGCGGCGGGAGTCGCCGCGATGGCGACCTATCTGGTTTGCTTTTCTCCAGACACCAGCATTCGCATTTTTAAAGCGTGGGCTGTATTCATTGGTTTCATCCTGCATCTGTTGCTCGACGAGTTGTATTCGGTTGACTTGATGGGGCGCCGACTGAAGAAGAGTTGGGGCACGGCCCTGAAGTTCTTTGGAAACAATCAGTTCGCAAACATTTCCACTTATGCGAAGCTCGGGATACTGGCGTTCATGATCGCAAACGACGGCACCTTCATGGAAAGCTGCCGCGAACACGGGTTCTGCCAGCATGCCGATGGTGAGCACGAACATGAGCACTCGATTTCTGACCATCTCCCTGCGTTGAAACCAGAATACCTTCAGGGATTGTTCGAAAGAACGGAACAACCGGTGCGGCGTTAGTCGAACCGGTTCATCGCTACTGAGCTAAAGCGTCGGCAAGCTTGGCCGCGTAAGCGCCAAGTTGATTGTCGTCGATCGGAGTCGTAAAAGATCTGAGCGAGCCCTTATCTGCGTTTTGTTTCGCCAGGATCTTTTTCAGCAATTCAGTTTGGCGAGGGCTAAGCAGTGACTCGAACGGTTGCCTCAACCCAATCGCTGCGTTGATCTTTGTGACCTGCAAGTCACACATCGGCAAGATGCGCAGCGGAGAATTTGCGAGGTAGTACTTCTGATCGGAAGATTTGGCCAGTCGCGGATTCTGCGAGTCACTGGCCATGACTGCTTTGCTTCCAACGATCTCCTTGGCGATGTTCAATTGGCTTTTGGTGTGTGCGAAAACTTTGCTGGCACATTTGAATTGTCTGGCTTTGTTCAGCAGTGTTTCGTATTTGACTTCTTGCGGATCAAACAAAACATTGACAACTTCTAGGCCATCGCGCCATGCGGAAGTCGTTGCGTAGACGCCGTCGATCGAGCCCAACTGGGCTTCACCAGTCCAGAATCAGTACATGGCGAAAGTTGCTTGTTCGAATTCGTTTCGTCGTGCGGGCGCGGCGACCGCTACAAGCCAAGAAGGGATTTTAAGGTTGGCGCTGCGAAGTGAGTCGACCATCCGTTGGGCTGTTTTGGGAACCGTGAGCACGAGTTCTTTTCGAGGAGTCAGATCTTTTTCCTGTGCGTCCAAGTAACGGATCACAGGATTGTTCCATGACGGTTCCTTGAAATGGGCGAGCAGTCTCTCGTCGCTCTTTTTGTTGTTGTAGACAAGCACGGGAATAAACTGGTCTTCGATTGCTTCGACCAGCAGAGGATTCGTCATTGGCCCACGGCCAAAATTAGTACACGTCTGTCAGCCAGGAACTTCTTGGAAAAACAACAGTAGTGGTTTGCCAGTTTCGGCGGATGACTTCTTCGCTGCAGCGTAGTCGCGTCCCCAGCTGACGGTGCCGAGTTCAGCGGCGGCTGGGTCTTCGGGGAATCCGGTAACGGCGATCGCCATTGAGCTTAGAGCGGCTGCGAGCAGGAATAGCAATTTTGTCATCGAGCTTTAATCCGTTTGCGAACGTTGTTTGGGTGGCGTTCCTGTGATGACAGGAACTCAATATATCGTAGCCGATTCCAGTTGAGAGTCATCTTTCGATCAGCTAAAAATAGGACGTGCCGCACGACAGCGTCTTACTTCGAATGAGCGAGAACCATGAAAATCCAAGCCAAATTTTTCCAAGTTTCCAACTTTTTGCTTCTATGTTTTTGCATTTGGAGTTTTGGAGTTGTGAATCCTCCCACAGTTTGGGGACAAGAATCGGAAGCGTTGAAGCGTATAGAAGCTGCAGGTGGTCGTGTCCAACAAATCTCATCTGCCGATTCGACTCGGGAAGCAAGCTTCTATCTGGCTGGAAAGAAAATCACCGATGAACATTTGCAGGACCTTGGTGCGGTTCAGAATGTTGTTTGGTTAAATCTTGCAAATACCAAAGTCACCAATGATGGTTTGAAGAATATCGCAGAGATGAAGCTGCAGCGTTTGCATTTGGAGAAAACGGACATTGGTGACGAAGGGTTGGCTCATTTGAAGGACTTGGTTGAGCTCGAGTACTTGAATCTATATTCGACGGCTGTCACCGATGAAGGGCTGAAGCATCTTGAGAAAATGTCGAAGTTGAGGCGGCTCTACGTTTGGCAAAGCAAGGTTACTGAAGAAGGCATGAAAGCTTTGGAGAAGAAAATTCCGGGGCTGAAAGTCGTCGGCGAATGTAAGCTGCCGGTAATCGAGCCACCGAAGAAAGAAGAACCGAAGAAAGAAGAGCCGAAGACAGAAGAAGCGAAGAAAAAGGAAACGTCTGAGCCATCAAACGACAAGTAGAGTCTGCCTTTTGAGAAAGCCCAACGACGGCTATCGCTGGCCGGGTGCTCGAGCGATCTTTGAAAGCTCGCCATGGTCGAGCCATGCGAGTTTGCAGCCATTGCACGTGTCGAGCACGATGTTGCCGGGGCCGCAGTAATGATGAGCTTCCATTTTGGCGAAACATGCGGGGCAAGTGCCGTGCACGTTCAGTTCGCAGAAGTTTGCTGGTGTCGGTTTGTCGTCCGGCCCTTCGTACATCGTTCTGCGCATCTGAATGATGCCGCCGAGTGATTCTAAATCAACGACGAAACCCCGACAGGATGTGCAGAAGCAAACTTCCGTGTTGCCGATTTTTCCAACTTCCAGATCGACGCTACATCGCGGGCATGAGAATGGAGTAGCGCGGTTTTGAGGAACGATCTGGTCTTCAGATTGTTCGATGCTGGTAGGGAACCAGAAGCTTTGACACGAATTGCAGACTGCGTGCGTGTATCCTGTTGCGACAGAAATCGCCGCTCCGCAGTCGCAAGCCTGTGGTGAGGTGACATTCATGGTGTTGGAATCAGTTTCCGCTTCCATTCATAAAGGTGTCAATGTTACTGGAGTTACCACTCCACATGTCGAAACTTGATATCCCAAGACTACCAATTGCGGTCAAGCAAAGAGCAATGATCAGCGCGAGCATGACCGCATACTCGACAGCAGTTGGACCGCTCTCGTCTGCGAGAAAATTCGCGACTTTTTGTTTTGTTGATTCGTACATGTTGATCTAGGAGGGAGTTACGGGATCCAATTTGCCCACGACTCCGTGATGCAGAGAATCATGTGCCTTGTGGAATTTAGTAATGACAAAGCTTAGGTTTCTTGGAAGCCAAGAGTCTCAGGGTTCAAACCGAATTGTTGATCAACCCCGTTGAGACAGTCGCTTCATGACATCTCTTCCGACAGTGCAGGTTGTACGGGTTATTTTCCCACAGGTGTCACGCCAAAAATTGTGCCGCGAGGAATCAGCCCCGAGATATCGATCGCTTGTGCAAGGTTGTGCACGCCCACGTTTCCAGCCCGGTCAACGGATTCAAGGCGAAGAAAGATACGACGGGGAACGTTGCGTCCGGGCTTCCATAGCAATCGACCGTCGTTGCGGAGGTCTTTCTCGATCAAGGTCCATGGTCCGTCCGGGTTGGTGCTCCATTGCACGCTGTTGGGCCGAAGGACAAGATTTGAATCGGTGACCGCGTAATTCACTACAAGCTGCCCCGCTTCCGATTCGCGGCCGTACGGCACAGATGTGATTTTCACCAGTGGTGCGGTGACGTCAACCTGCACCCACATGTCTGCTGCTTCACCACGCATTGGGCCGCGGCCCGCAAGCCCATCCTTTGATCGAACGACGATTCGAAATCCGTAGACACCTTCTTCCGTCACCTCGACTGGAAACGGGCTCACACTGTCTGGATCCTGTCCCCAAAGTTTCCACGTTTGACCTCGATCACGAGTCATCCACAAATCGATTTGTCCGACTCCTGAAGGATCGATTGCGTTGATGTCGTAATTCAGCTGAAAACGTTTGGTGCTGATAACTTGCGTGTTGGCGGAGTCAGGCATGGCGGCTTGAGAAGGCCGCAACTCGGGAGAATCCATCACCGAATCAGATTGGCTTTTCCGGAAAGTAGCATTGGAAAAATTGGATCGTTCAGTGAATGAGTCTCGGAGTGGCAAATCAGGTTTGGAACGCCGGATCGGAACAAGTTGATTCTTTGCCTGCGGTGCCAATGCAATTTCCGGATTCACTTTCTTTGCTGGAGGTCCATTCCACTGATTGTTTGGCCAAGAAGTCGTCGACTCACTGATATTATTTTTGCCGCTGCGGATCATCGTTGCCGGGTTGGACGGAATCGAGTCCGTGACGCGAGATCGAAGCGTGTTTTGAATTGGAGGTAGATTTGGTGCCGGAGACATTGTGGAACCGCTAAATGATCTTTCAGACGATTCGCGATTTTGAACTTCGCTTTCCCAAGGAATTGAGGAGTCATCGTTTTGGCTTGTAACGTTCTGGGAGAAACCTGCTTCGTTCCAGTCGAGCGGCACCGGAGGAGCGGAAATGGTGACGTCGTGTGGCAACGGTAGCGATGCCTTCCTCGCGGGAAGCGTCCGAGGTCGGGCACGGTCTTGAGCATCGTCATTGATTCGCCACCGACTGACGGAAGATTCGGCAACTTGTCCTTGAGCTGGTTGCGAATTGATGGTTGGATTCGAGATCGGTTTAAGTCTCTTTTGCCATTTCGTTCCGTTGGTGTCTTCAACAACATGGATCGGGTTCTGTTCAGGAGTCTGGTCGCGAGTGAGGCCGCTTTGCGATCGAGCCGTTCCCAGCGTCGAACCAGATGAGCTCTTACGCCAATTCGTTTTCCGAACGGCGACGTATCGGTTCACGGAAACCAAGTTTCCGGCCGAGTCAGCGATTTGCATTCGGACTTCGAGTTGCTCATCAGAAGTTTCTGGCCACCAAGCCAGTTGGTCAGCCCAATTTTCTCCCTGTACGGTTTGTTTTAGCTCAACGGGAACCGTTTTCCACGAATCGTCGATTGGGCGATCGGACAATAGCTCTCCTGCCGAAGCGCGGTATTGAATTTTGAAAGTGGCGACATCCAGTGAAGCGTCGCTTGCTTGCCAGCGACAAACGACTCGTCCCGCAGCATCAGATTCTATTTGGAATTCAAGCTTTGGCTTTTCCGAGTCAACGAAGATCTTTAACTCAGGACGAGCGTCACCATCGGGCATGAGTCTCCGATTGCGATCGAGCGTCTTGATTGCGAACCAATATTCTCCGTCGCCCTCGGCGGTGAACGGAAATTCTTGAGCGGCCGTCGGCTGTCGCGAATGGAATGACCAGGATTCGCCTCTATCGCGCGAAATATATAGTTGGACTTCGATAAACTGTCCGCTGTCGTCGGAAACCTTGAACGGGATTCCGAATCCATCGAGGTTCGTTGAGAGCACTTTGACGTTACGCTGGAGTGGCTCAAATGAATTCTCTTGCGATGAATTCTGTTGCGCGACGCTACTCAATCCCGACAGGGAAATGGTCGAGGCCAACAGGACCAGAACCCAACAGGATTTCCACCGCTGCGGGCGTGTCGAGTGAGGCGAATTTAGAGAAAAATATCTGGGCATAGCCGCGAATACCAAACGGAAAAAGCAGTCGTTCTCTTGTTCTCATCGGGAAATCACGAATGGCCGTCCATCGAACAGTGCTATCGCTTGAATCTGGCAGTTGCCGGGACAGGCCGGTGTTGAAGGATTGAAGCAGGTAGCTAAACCACGCAGACGGATTGGGATATAATGAGGCCAAGATTCAATAACCGCAAAAAATGAAAGTTTCTGGCTGATGGAGAGTTTGAAGGAATGGTGGAGTGGCGTTCTCGGGATTCCCGGAGCGACCTGGATAATTTATCCGAGTCTCCTGTTTGTTCTAATCTTGACTGCGTACTACGTGCTGCAGGCGATTCGCAACCTTGCGCTTGGTGGCTCGGTTGCGACAGATGATCACCTTGGTATGTTTCGCAAGATGCGAGACGAGGGCGTGTTGGATTCGGATGAATACAAGAAACTTGCGGGGCTCGTTCCGATGCCCGAAGCGACAACGAATACAGCCGATGCCGCGTTAAAGGAGTCCGGTCCCGAAGCGCTCAATGAGGCGGCGAAGGAAGTAATTCGTAAGGCGGCTTTGAAGCGAACGAATAATTCTGACGAAAAGGATGAAACTGATTTCGATCTTGAAGACGACCAATCCACAGAATCGTAAAACTAACCGAACCCTGACGGTGATTGTCACGTAAAGCGGTTGAACTTATTCCGAAGGGACAGGTCGCCCCGTTTGTGTGCTGTCTGTTCTGAGGAAGATTCGGCTTGTGAAAGTAACAACAGGTCAGATTCGCAGTTTGAAGAAGTGACAGCATAAATGCTGACAACATCTCTTACAGCTCGAAGGTTTGCGGGCAAGGAAGCACCGTCACTTGTTGATCAGTTTCAAGAAGTGATGTTCGAGCAGACAACTGGATTAACAACGGTTGGTTTTGTAAAGACCAAGGAGTGAATATGCCCGCTGATACCGGCACCGGTAGCCGCCGAACAGGCACTACCAAGAAGAACGCGCACTGTTCCTTTTGCAGGAAAAACTATCGCGATGTTGGGCCCCTCGTTGAGGGACCTGGCGACGTGTACATATGCGGCGAATGTATTGAACTGTGCCAGAGTATTCTGGAACAGGAAAATCGACGTCGTACCCCTGGCAAACAGTTATTCAACAAGATTTTGACCCCGCGTGAAGTCGTCGAGCGAATGGATGAGTATGTCATCGGCCAACCTGCTGCAAAGAAGGTTTTGGCGGTTGCCGTACACAACCATTACAAGCGTCTGTCTCTTGACTGGGAAGGCGGAGACGTTGAGATCGACAAGTCCAACATCATGCTGGTCGGGCCTACCGGTTCGGGCAAAACGTTGTTGGCTAGAACACTTGCTCGCACCCTCAATGTTCCGTTTGCCATCGGTGATGCGACAACGCTAACGGAAGCCGGCTATGTCGGTGAAGACGTTGAAAACCTACTGCTGAAGTTGCTACATGCTGCTGATTTTGATGTCGAAGCTGCACAACGTGGAGTTATTTACATCGATGAGATCGACAAGATCGGCAAAACGAGCAACAACGTTTCCATTACCAGAGACGTTTCAGGAGAAGGTGTTCAACAGGCGCTTTTGAAAATGATCGAAGGCACCGTTGCCAATGTTCCGCCGCAAGGTGGAAGGAAACACCCAGAGCAGCAGTACATCCAGATTGACACCAGTAACATTTTGTTCATCTGTGGTGGAACCTTTGTTGGCATAGATGAGATCATCCGAAAACGATTGGGTGAACGAACGATTGGTTTTGGTTCCGATGGAGGCTTCCGTGAGGAAGGCTCTGTTGCTGAAATCCTACCTCAGGTGACCAGCGACGACATTTTGGAATACGGGTTAATCCCCGAACTTGTGGGACGCTTGCCTGTTACGACAGCGTTGGCGCCACTTGATGAAGCTGGTTTGATCCAAGTGATGACCGAACCTCGGAATGCACTTGTACGTCAATACCAAAGCCTTTTTGAAATGGAAGGCTGCAATCTCAAGTTCACTGATGAAGCATTGAAGATGATGGCTCATCGGGCTATGGAGAAAGAGACCGGAGCACGCGGACTTCGCTCGATTATTGAACAGGTCATGCTTGACATCATGTATGACTTACCCGACTCGCCGAAAGGCACTACGTTCTTGATCGATGAGAAGATGGTAGCCGCAGGAATTAATCCGGAAGCTTTCAAGATGCCTGAAACCAAAAGCGCGTAGCTCCGCTACAAGCTTTTCCGCAAAAAGCGCGTGATGCAGTCACAAACTTTCTAGAAGTACGTGACACGGTCACAACCTTTTGCAGATGTTAGGTCGTGAGCAATCAAGACCTTTCAGATAAGTACGTAACCAATGTGGTTCACGGACATCAATTGGCCTCGCCGGTGTAAAGAGCCGTCCGCCTTTTGAAGGATTCGCTGACCTACATGTTGAGAAACGGCCCAACAGTCATGTCCATCGCCAAACACGATGGGTTTCTTCGCGATTGACTTCCAAGCCGCCAACAACACGGCAACGTATTTAACTGGATCACAGTGTCTCACAATCACTGAGATCCAAAACGAAGAGGAGAGTTTAGATTTCGATTGGCAACCACTTCCAGATTGACACTTTGTTAACTGCCTTTTGAATTCGCAAGATACCAAATGACTACTGTGAATTGACGGTACCACAGTCGCCGTAGTCGACGTTACCAATAACCCTTGCTGATGAAGCGATTCGTCAGCAAGGGTTTTTTGTTTTTGCGTTGATTTGATCGAAATCGTTTAACGGCATTGCCGATAGTTAGGTGCCGGCGTCTGGTCATTTCCTTTAGCCAAAGGCTGTTTCGATGTTAATCATCGGTGCCTTCAAACTCCACTTCCCACTTGGTCGAACCAGGCTTCAGGGTGAAGTGGCAAACCAGTCTTTCTCGTCGTTTGAAAAATCAGGCAATACCACTGTCTGTTTGTGTTTTCCGGGGTACCAGACAAGTTCGATCGTACTTCCGGATTCGGGGCGATAGATTGAAACCTCTTCGCAAGTTGCTGCATAGCCGACCGACTTACCCGTTGGCTGTATGCCTAGAAGGTAGAGCAAGTTCGCCTTTCCAAGATGAGGAAATGTCTTGCATTAGCGAATTCTTTCGCTAGAATGGGCCTCCGAAGCGAATTCTTTCGCTATTTATGCAGCCGGGAGATTCCAATGCCACGTCATTCGTCAACGCAGCCGACAGAAGTTGAGCTGGAAATACTGAGAACTCTATGGGATCACGGACAGGCAACCGCTCGTCAGATTCATGATGCGATTTCTGTAGACCGAGAAACGAACTACTCGACAACGGTGAAGATGCTGGCCGTAATGTACGAGAAATCTTTGGTGAAACGTGACGACTCTATTCGTCCCATTCTTTTTCGTGCCGCGGCAAGCCAAAAGAAAACGCAAACGAAACTGCTTAAAGGCGTCATGCAAAAAGTCTATGACGGCTCTGTTGGATCGCTGGTGATGCAGGCTTTGTCGTCGAAAAAAGCGACCAAAGAAGAACTGGCGGAAATTCGGGAACTCATTGAAAAACTTGAGGAGGGGCAAAAATGAACGTCTTGCTCGATACAGCTGTTCAAAACCTGTCCGACGGAGCCCTCGCAAATCGTATCGGACTGACATTACTTCATAGTGTGTGGCAGATCGGCATTCTCGCATTGTTGTTCGCGATGATCCGGTTTGTTTTGTCCAAACAGCAAAACTCTTCGGCGAAAATTTACTGGCTGGGAGTGGTCACCCTGTTTCTTGCCTGCGCGATACCGATGCTTACGTTTGGATTGATCGAACCCAAAGATCAGCCAACGACGGAGACAGCTTTCACGTTTCAGGATGAGTCTCGAAAAAACCTCGCGGTCGAGCTGGTTCCCGGTTCATCAGAATCAAGATTCTTGCTGATGCCAACGTCAGAGGAGCATGCTTCGGCCATACCCGTCACGCCGGCCGAAGTCGGCAGATCCGAATCCGCGAAAGCGTTCGCATCAAGATCACTATGGATCGCTGCCGATTGGCTGCCGAAGCACAGCCTGTTCTGGATCGCAATCGCCTGGATGATTGGCGCGTTCCTGTTTTCTATGCGAACCATGCTGGGATGGATTCATATTCAAAAGCTTCGTGCTGAATGTTCGAAAAAACTGTCACGACCAGTCGCTGACGTTGCCAAACGAGCGCTGAAGCGTTTTCCAGTTTCGCGAACGGTTGAGTTTGCCGTCTCGAGGAAGGTCTCCGTGCCAACGGCAATCGGAATTCTGCGACCGATTGTGCTATTCCCGATTTCAGCTTTGACGGAACTTACGCCGCAGCAACTGGAGTTGATCATCGTTCACGAACTGGCTCACATTCGCCGTCAGGACGTGCTGCTGAATTTAATGCAGACCGTGATCGAAGCGTTGTTGTTCTTCCACCCGGGCGTCTGGTGGGTGTCGGCGGTTGTGCGAGCCGAACGCGAAAACTGTTGCGACGACGCTGCCGTCAGTTACGGAAACGCGGCTCAATATGCCAAAGCCCTGCTATGTCTCGAAAACGGTCGCCCCTCTCCTGAACTTTCGATGGCTGCAAACAGTGGAGACTTGCTGTTCCGAATCAAGCGACTCGCTGGCGAAGGAAGATCCGGCCAACAAACCTCTCCGTCTCCCTGGATGGCGGGTGTGATCTGCGTGCTGCTTCTTTGTGGCCTGTTGGTTTTGCCTTCGACGAACGCCTTGCTGGCTCAAGATTCCAACGATGACTTTACGGCGCAAAAAGTAAAAAAAGATTTTTCGAAAACAACGCTAGGCAAAGTCCTCGACACGGAAATGAACAAGCTGAAGCAGGTCGGCTTTAGCGGCAGTATCCTTGTTGCACACAAGGGAGAAATCATTTTGGCGCGATCCGAGGGATTCTCAGACGCCGCCAGAAAAAAGAAGACACGACCAACGACGCTCTACGAAATCGCGTCGACATCGAAATGTTTCACTGCGACCGCAGCCATGATTTTGGCTCAGCGTGGAAAGCTCGATCTGGACGCTTCGATTGCCGACTACCTTCCCGGTGTTCCCGATCACAGCCGGGGCATAACCGTTGTCGACTTGATGCGGCATGAGTCGGGCATTCCAGGTTCGAATTACGGCGAAACACGTGAAGGCCTTGAGACTGCCGTTGAGACCATGCTTGCTGGCGGACCGCAACATGATCCCGGAAGTCATTTTGAGTATTGGAATCAGGGCTACATTCTGCTGGCAGAGATCGTTGCTAAAGCTGCTGGCAAACCATTTACCAAGTTCGTAGCCGAAGAGATCTTTGAACCCTGCGGCATGGCAGGAACCTGCTTTTGTGGTGACCAGAAGCCAAAAGGTTTCATCGAAGCAACCGGATTCGGCAAACTCGGTCCGCCTCGTTCATGCATGGAGCCACCTTACGGAAAGATGGAGCTGATCTACGAGGGCTGTGGCGGCATTGTTTCAAACGTCACCGACCTGTGGAAATTCCACAAAGCAATGCTGGGCGACAAACTGATCAATGAGAAGTTCAGGGAAATCATGTTCGACAATGGCGACAGTCACTACGCGTGTGGATGGCATGTCGTACCTGCGACGGACCAAAGCAAGAAACGGGCACATGGAGGAAAAGTTCGCGGCTTCAATGTCGATTTCCGTAGCTTTCCCGAGTCTGACAGCTGCATCGTCATTCTGGGCAACAGTGATGCTGCTCCGTCTGCCATGGTTGCCAATGTGATAGAAGGAATCCTGCTGCAGCCAAAACTTCCCGGCAAGCAACTTGCGAAGGAAGAAGAGAAAAAGATCGTTGGTGATTTCACGGACGACAAAGGCAGAAAGTTGGTTGTTTTGGCTGGCGAAGGAGCGATGCCGACCCAGTACCTGATTTATTGGCAACCAAGAAATCCTGCAGCTCCAGTCTCACGTGGTTCCGTTCTTAAAAATGAAGAGGGAGAAACGGTCTTTTACCAACCCGGCGATCCGAGCGTTGTAAAACTGGCTTACTCGAAAGACGGAACCACCGTCGAGTCCGTCGCCTTCGCATCGCCCAAGCTACGGTTCGAACGGTAAGCACGTTTGCGGCTTAACCTTCCGGCTCGTCTAGCAATTGCTGCAGCCGAGCCGGTCGCCAAGCTCCGAGGCTGTGAATTTTTACATCCTGTGTTTGTAGTACCGCCTTTACATTAAAACCGGTACTACGAACGGCGCGAATCCCTTAGTGAAGCACATGCCTAATGACTTCACAGTCTCTCCGAGGGGAATTTTCCTGGCCATGTGTCATCGATCAAGCCAATGTTGATCATGTCCAGCAACTTTTTCCACAGCAGCAAACATCCTTTTCCTTTCAAAGACCAAAGTCCCGTCTGGTTTTTGAGATGGTGTTTTCGGGGTCGCTTCCATATCAGTTTTATTCTTCGAAGCAAACTTGCTCTGATGCCTAGCGAGAAAATCGGCTCGCGATCAGCGTCGCGGACTGTGACGCAGTGAGATTACTGCCAGAAACCATTGGGAAGTTCATTAGGTTTCCTGCAGTGGGGATGTGCTCCAATCCAAAATTGTGAGCAATCTCATGAGCTGCAACTCGGGCGACCGCTCGGCGGCCTCCGTCAAACGTGGGTAGCTCATCGCCGACTTGGAACGTGACTCCATTTTCACCATCGAGTGCCACACCATTGGTTGTATTTTCACCAAGGTCGCCGCCTCCCGGAGCGATTTCGATAAAGAACATGTTGATGTTCAATGAGTTACTGCTGGTCTTGCCGGCAGCAGCTCCGTCATCAAAAATTCGAAAGGCATCTTCAAATGGCCGATCTCCGCCACTACCAACGTTTGCGAACGTGTTATTCCACGCGGTTGGCGCTGCCCAATTGATCTGAATCCTCGCTTGATACCAGATATCATTGATCAGGTTTTTGATGTCGCTCTCTTGAGCACTAGTGCCGAAAAACTCTGCCGTGTTGGAGCCGTTGTTGTTCGAAACGATGATGGGTTGAATGGTAGCGAATTCTTCAATTTGAGATTCAGCTTCGATGAATTTACCGTTCGGGAATCGTAGTCGCTCGATGGAATCAACATCATCGGTGCCATCGTCTTCGGTTTCACCTTCGACTGGCATGTCTCGGACTCGAAGATCGTTTCCAAAAATACGGTATCGATCTTGGTTAAAGAAATGAGTTGCCGAGTCAAATCCGGCTTGGCCAATTAGGTGATCATTGCCAGGTCCGCCGATCAGGTCGTCATTGCCATTGCCGCCTTCGATGACGTCATCTCCTTCGGCTCCGAAGGCGTAGTCGGCGCCGTCGCCAAGCAGGATCGTATCGTCACCTTCACCGCCCAAGGCAACATCATCGCCGTCGCCGAGATCGAACTCATCGTCGCCGCCGTCACCATTGGCGACATCAGGGTCGTCGCCACCGATGATCACATCATCCCCCTCACCGCCGCGCAAGTTTTGGACGGCGAACTTGCCAGTTGACTCGCCCGGCCCACCTTCGATTCGGTCGTTCCCACCACCACCGCGAAGTCGGTCCGCGCCGTCTCCGCCCCTGATCACGTCGTCACCGTCGTTGGCGCCGATCCAATCGTCTCCCGCATCGCCATCAACGGTGTCGTCACCCAAGCCGGGAAAGATCATGTCATCGCCGTTGCCACCGAAAACAATGTCGTCATCTCGCCCCGCAGTAATGTCGTCGTCACCATCGCCACCTTCAACGACGTTCTCGCCGTGTCCCGGATAGATCCTGTCGTTTCCGTCGCCGCCAAAGACCGTGTCAGCCAAATCGCCGCCGTGAATAAGATCGTCGCCATCGCCACCGCGAATAGTATTTTCACCCGTACCGCCAAAAAGTCGGTCGTCCCCTGCACCGCCGTCGATTTCCTTGGTGCCATCGGCACCGCCACGTATTTCGTCGTCGCCATCGTTACCGGTTAGCACATCGTCTCCCGGTCCACCAACCAATCGGTCGTCTCCGCTGCCACCAATCAATGTGTCGTTTCCTGCCTGTCCGAATGCAAACGAAGGAATTGAAGTGTTGTTGGTGAATCGATCGTCACCGCCAAGTCCAATGAATCGGATGGAGTCGACGTCAGCTACAGGAAACGACATCGAGTCGACTCCCGTCAGCGTTGCAGTGACTTCGTTGCCAGAAATCGAAACCGTGCTTGTGTCGTTTGTTGTTCCACCTCCAATGACTAGTTCCGCTCCGTTGAGCGAGATGGACGCCAAAAGATTGCGAGGTTCGCAGGAAGCGTAAGAAAAAGGAGAAGCTGACTTTCGTTTTCTGGACATGCCGATTCCTGAAGTGAGGTTACTGAAAGGTTTGAAGTGTCAAACATGGAGCAACAATGTCATTTGACCAAGCCTACTTTCTGACTGCAAGCTTTTTTCGCAACTCTGTGATGATCGACACCGGCACGAACTCTGCAAGCTGTTGATCTGTTGCCAAAGGAGTCAGTTGCTTGATCAGAGAACTGGACACATGAGCGTACTGACCATCCGCCATCAGAAAAACGGTTTCCAAATTTGGGTTCAGTTTTCGATTCGCCATCATCATCGTGAACTCACCGGCGGTGTCGGTCATCGGACGAACTCCGCGGATCATGACTTTCGCGCCGACGCTTTCCACGAAGTCGACGGCCAGTCCCTCGAACGATCTTACCTCCACGTTGTCCAAATGTCCGGTCACGCGAGTCGCCAGTTCGATCCGTTCCTCGGGTGCGAACAGACCCATCTTTTCAACATTGATTCCGATGCCAACGATCAGCTTTTCAGCGATGCGGCTGGACCGCTCGATGACATTGAGGTGTCCGAGTGTGATAGGATCGAACGAACCGGTGTAGACGGCGAGATTCAAAGAAGGCCCCTTAGAAACCAAAATTTAGCGTTGCAGTCACGATAATCGCCAAGCTTCCCCCCTACGTTCGGTAACGGCGAAACAAACTGAAATTTGGCGTGGTGACACCCGATTAAGGGCAATTATACTGTCGAAAACGGTTTTAAAGGAACCAGCCCCAGAAACTGGCGTCAAATCCTTACCCAGCTTCACGTTCACCAATCACCAAGTCGTTCCACGAAGGAAAAACTGTGCAGAAAGGCCTTTGCATCATTGCACTCTCCGTAGCCGTGGTCATCTTCATTCTATTTGTCGCTGACTTGGCTCTCGGGCTTAGTGGCCAAGCCGCGATGGCGCCATTCAAGTATGCTCCTGGGATGATTATGGATATCGTCTTTGCAGTCGTATCCGGTATTCTGGCCGTGATGAGCTGGTTTACGTTTCGCGAACAAGTTTAAAACAGAGTCACTTCCATGGATCGGCGAGCACTATTGAAACTTGGGCTTGCTTCCTCGATCGGAACCAGCCTTACCGCGCCGCTCGTGGGTGGCGTGATCGGACTTGGCGATTCTTCTCGCGCACTGGCCTCGAGTAACGACAAAGCCGATCAAGCGATCAAACGTGGCCTTGAGTTTCTGGTCAGTAAGCAGAGCCGTGTTGGAGCGTGGGCTGATGAAAGCCATCAGGCAGCGATCACCTCTTTGGCTGGCACCGCTCTAATTTGCAGCGGCTCAACAACGACGCAAGGACCTTACGCAAAAGCGATTCGATACTGCGTCGATTTTCTATTGAGCATTTGTCGTCGCAACGGCTTGATCGGTTCTTCACGGGAGCAACGATACACTTACGGTCACGGATTCGCGATGTTGTTTTTGTCGCAAGTCCTTGGCGAAGAAGAAGACATCGATCGCCGCGAGGAACTGGTCGAAGTGTTGGAACGTGCAGTCAAATTCAGCGTCAACGCACAAACCAAAGCTGGCGGTTGGGGATACGTTAGCGGTGACAATTTTGATGAAGGCTCGACAACGATCACTCAGGTGCAAGGCTTGCGCGGTTGTCGCAATGCGGGAATCGTTGTCCCCAAACTGGCAATCGAGAAAGCCAAAAAGTACATTTACAGATGCCAGAACCCTGACGGCGGAATTAAGTATTCATCTGGTTCGCGCAGCGGAGATTCCAGAGCAGCCATTACGGCGGCGGCGTTAGCGGCGCTTTACAACGCAGGCGACTACCAAAGCAAGTACATTCCGCCGATGTGGAAGTATTGCAAAAAGCACTTGCACAACATTGGCTCAAAAGACGTTGCCGGCTTTTGGCATTATACGTATCTGTATTATTCGCAGGTCGTCTACCGTCAGGGCCCGGACGTTTGGGATCCGTTTCGTGATCAGCTGTTCAAGCGAATTCTTCGCAAGCAAAAAGACGACGGTGGCTGGGGAAGCGAAGGCATGGGTTTGGTTTATCCAACCAGCATCAACCTGATCATTATGCAGTTGGATTACGGCTATTTGCCGATCTTCCAGCGATGATTTGAGTCTTCGCCGCCACGATTGGCAGTATGTTTTCTTGTTTGTGGTTGTTTGGACGGATATAATTCTTCCACCACACCACACTTTCCTCCTTCTCTTTGCTTCCGCGCCGCGTCTCTGTTTGCTTTCGCGCCTCTCTCTCGCAACCTTCCGCCGTCTCTCCGACTTCCAGTTTCAAGAGTTGGTAATAACAAAGGGATGCAAAAACATGAGAGATCTAAATTTACGCAAGAGCGGCTTCACACTGGTTGAACTGTTGGTTGTCATCGCCATCATCGGCATTCTGGTTGGCTTACTGCTGCCTGCGGTACAAGCAGCCAGAGAAGCGGCGAGGCGAGCGAGTTGCTTGAACAACCTCAGGCAATACTCCTTGGCTTGCTTAAACTACGAAACGGCCCGCATGGCGTTTCCAGTTGGCTGTGGTCCGATTGAGCTGGACAACGGTGAGCTTTCTACGGAGTCCGGGAGTTGGCTAACAGCGATTATGGATCAAATGGAAATGAGGAATGAGAAAGAACAGTTGCTTAAGAGTTTGTCCTCGAGAACAGGAAGCAACGAGCAGGTCCTGATCGGATGCGTCTATGTTTCCTCACAAGAAAACATTCCTGTCCCATCGAACCTCTATCATTGTCCGTCGGCGAAACAAAAAGACGCCGAATCCACGGACCCAGTGCGAGCTGGAACGACCAATCATTACATTGGGTGTGCTGGGGTGAGCGTTGGCGGGAATTCGACATTTCCGGATGTGTTTAGTCCGATGAGACCGACCGATGGTCTGATTGGATGCAATGGAGTTTTTTCTCCCTACTTGGGTCGATCAGATACCTTTGCATACTACTCACCTCGAAAGGCGACTCGTGCGGTTGATATCGGGGATGGTCTGTCAAACACGATTCTTGTCGGCGAGAACTCAAGAAGCCCAACGGATGCGTTCGTTCCCTTTCGAACAGGATGGGCGTTTGGTTCTCTTGGCCTTTACTTGCCGTCAGGAACCGGTCAGTTTCGCTTTACTCCGACTTCGGTATACGCCGTCAAGTCGGTTGGTGAAGACGGGATCAACGCGAACGTGAACTACATCGCCAACACTACCACCAGAAACTCGCATTGCTTCAACAGCAATCATCCTGGCGGCGTCCAGTTTGCAAACGCCGACGGTTCGGTGAAGTTCGTTGATGAGGGCATCGAACAGAATATTCTGCAAAGTATGGCAAGCATCGATCGCGGCGAAGTAGCCTCATGGCCGTAGTCGATCGTTTGGTTTTCGTTCAGATTGGCACGCTGTCGCTGCCGGTTTCGGGCGACCACTGAAAACGATAGTCTTCGCCGGTCACCATTCTTGTCAGCAAAATGATCTGATGAGTATGCCCAACGAAGTGAGATGAAGTGTGAGAAATGGCGTGCATGTAGGAGACCTTGAATCCCTGGATTTGGGTCTCCTGCAACAGCACGTTTGATTCCAGCGTCCACCAAATCTGTTTCGATTGTGCGATTGTTGTTTCCAATTGCTGCATCAGTTCGTCTTTCGACATGCGCACATCGCTGTTGAACTCGCTCTCGCGGTCCCGCGCGTCGCTGGCGTCAGTGAATGGAACAATTCCCCATTGCCGTAGGTTGCCGCTCAAGTGAAGGCACAGGTTGCCGACACTGTTGATCGAATCTTGCGGCCGCCACCATACTTGCTCTTCCGACAGTTGCGTGAAGCAATGACGAATCTTGATCATTGACTGGTCGAGTAACTCGATCGAAAGTTGGCAGAAATTTTCCGCGATCGCGTGGGAGTTCATGAGTTGTCTTTGCGGTGCTGGATGACGGCCTCAATAAGTCCATCCATGTTGTACTTTTTTGCTTCAGCATGCACGGTCAATCCGGCTTCCGTTGCTGCGGCTGAAGTTTGCGGACTGATGGAGACAACTTTGACTCTGTCCAAGCATCCGCCAAAGATTCTCGCTGCGTTACGGGTGTCACACTGCATTACGGGTGTCAGGAGCCAAATTGGTAGGTTCTTCTGGGAATTTAGTGGCGTCTATTTGGCATCAAATCGAGCTTTCCGCAGTAGAACAGAATCCTTGCTCGGTAGTTTTCGAAACACCTGAATCCTCTTGCCGCTGATTTGATCGACTGAATCCGACTGTTGAATC
>CALLUY010000176.1 GCA_938010615.1 uncultured Pirellulaceae bacterium
GGGCGCACATGCGCCGCAACTGGTCGGGCTTTCAGCCCTAAGTGATCGTCCAACGCAATCCCGGCCCTGCGGGCCGGGCTAGGTAAATTGCTGGGCCGTTGGCCCGAAATGACCGGAACACTGCAACTTCAAAACGCGCAAGCGAGGGGATATTTCCGAGGATTTCCCGACCACTCGCTTGCGCTTCGGGCTTGTATTGAGAAATTGATAGCCTACGCGGACCCAGAAATAAACGTCTCAAACTCTTGGGTCACGTCCGTGACAAGAATTTTCAGTTGTCCAAAAAGTTCACCGCAAGCTTCCATGTCGACTGGCGAATTTCCAGCCAGCGATTCAAGTTGCCCAGCCGTTTCGCTGGCCGTCAGCGCTCCGAGGTGTCCGAGCGCTCCTTTGAGAGAGTGCGCTGAAATTCGAGTGTTTTGTTCGTCTTCGGCGGCCATCGCCTTTTCGACTGACGTAAGCATTCCTTCCTTTTCCTTTAAGAACACTTCGATCAATTCGATTAGCAGTGGCCGGTGTCCACCCACAGTTTCAAACGCGCTGTTCCAGTCTACGATTCGACTCGTTGGCGCTTCACCATTGTTTTCGCTTTCGCCAGTCAGCGATCCCGTTTGCTGTTCGATCAAACGATGCAGCGCGTTGGCACGAATTGGTTTTGAAATGTACTCGTTCATCCCAGCCGCCAAACAGCGTTCCCGGTCCGCACTGCTCGCGTAAGCGGTCAACGCGATGATCGGAGTCTCGTTTGACGTAGGTTGAGACGATTCGTATTCCCGAATTCGAAGGGTGGCTTCAAATCCATCCATCACCGGCATTTGAATGTCCATTAGTACCAAATCAAAATCATGTCCGATGAAACATTTGACGGCTTCGCTTCCATCATTGGCAAGCGTCACGCGGTGGCCATTTTGTTCCAGTAGTGCGACGGCGAGTTTTTGATTGATGATGTTGTCTTCGACCAGCAAGATGTCGAGTTTCCGATTCGAGCCGCTTACGGTGTCTTCGGTGATTGGTTGAATGAGTGTGTCCGGGCCAGCGACTGCAGCGGCAAAAGCGTTTCGCAAGTCACTTGATTTCACCGGCTTCAAAATTTGCTGGACAACGTCAAGCCCATGGGGCACTTTTAGTGAGTCGACTCGTGCAGATGAATTTAGCAAAATCAACTTTGGCCGAGCCACTTCTTCGTGATCCGCGATCCAACGCAAGAATGGATTTGCTTCTGGCATCATCGCGTCGAGCAACAAGATTTCCACGGGAGCGTCTTCATCAGAATGCTGGATCAGTAAAGTTTTGGCGTGATCGCAGTCGGTCACAGATCCAACAATCATTCGGTGCCACGCAAGTCGTTGCTGCAGGCTGTCGGAAAGCAAGCGATGTCCAGTCACTACCAGGACAGACTTTCCAATGAAGATGCTTTCGCCTTCGTTAAGTGAATTTGTAGCAGCGCCTTTGAAAAAATTTGCTTCAAAAGAGAATCGGCTACCAATGCCCGGACTGCTGTCGACAAGCAATTTGCCTCCCATCATTTCAACAATCTTGGACGAAATCGCCAAGCCAAGACCCGTACCGCCAAATTCTCGAGTCGTTGACGTGTCAACCTGTTCGAATTCACGAAAGATTTTCTCGTGGTCAGATTCAGGAATGCCAACTCCCGTATCGACGACCGTAAATTCGATCGTGACGTCCTCTGCTGTTTGCTTTTTTGCTTGAGCAGAAAAGAAAACGTGACCCTGATTCGTAAACTTAACAGCATTGCCAACCAGATTAACGACGACTTGCCGAAGTCGGTTCAAGTCTCCAACGATCTCCTCGGGCAGTGACGGATCGAAATGCAAAATCAGTTCGACCTTTTTTTCGTGAGACCGAAATCCGAATGATCGCACCGTGTCACCGATTCGTTCACGAAGATCAAAACGTTCCGTCTCCAGATTGATCTTCCCCGATTCGATTTTCGAGAAGTCTAGAATTTCGTTGATCAGCTTCAGCAACGACTCGCCAGACTCGAGGATCATTTCGACTCGTTCACGCGACTCAGCATCTTCGACATCTTGCAGTACCAACTCCGACATTCCGATGATGCCGTTCATTGGAGTTCGAATTTCATGACTGACGTTCGCCAAGAAGTCACTCTTCGCCTGGTTCGCATTTTCGGCAATCTCTTTCGCCTGTCGAAGCGCCTGTTCCGCTTCGACACGATCGGTAACGTCCCAAAACATTCCCTGCGTACCAACTCGATTCCCTTTTGTGTCGGTGACCGGCGCCTTGAGAACTTCGACATGTTTTACGTCACCGTCACCCGGATGAAGTTCGATGTCGTGAAAGACCTCACCGGTTTCGATAACATGACGATCATCGGATTCGTATTTTTCGCCAATTTCTTTGCCGAAAAGTTCAGAGTCCTTTTTGCCCAATAGCTTTTCCAACGGCAAACCGACTTCCTTGCAGAAACGTTGATTCGCAAAAAGGATTCGTCCTTGAGAGTCCTTGCGAAACACGTTGATCGGAAGGCTCTCAACGAGCGCGTGATAGATTGCTTGCGATTCCAGAAACCTTCGTTCAGCTTTGACTCGGTCAGTGACGTCGTGCAGGATCGCACCGATGGCTTCGGGTTTTCCGTCCTCGTTTTTCATTACGTGAAACCGGCCGCTGACTCCGCGGACTTCTCCGGAACTGGCGTGGAATCGAAACTTCTGTTCGAACGATTCCAGTTCTGGCATTTTGGCAATGTTTTCCTGAAGTCGTTCGCGATCCGACTCGTGGACACGTTCCATCCACAGCCCTGGCTGCTCGGAAAGAGGGTCGCCGGTTTCGCTGTAAACCCGTTTGGCGGCGGCATTGCAATAGAACAGCTTGCTGCCGTCGAGAGAAAAGCAAAACGCCAAGTTGTCGACTAGCTCAAGCAGCCCGGCGATGTAGGGTTTCGAATCGGCCATGACGAGAACATCCAAGTGGAAGGGAGTTTCGCAGATAGCTATAGAATAACACGCCGAAGGGGCGTGCTGTTGCGAACGTTGCAGAAAAATGGCGGCGAAAAATGGCGATCTAAATGCTTTGCGAAACTTGCAACTCGAACAGATTGAGCAGAAACATTCGGGCAATCCCACCGATCCCGGGACACGTTGACTCGCGGGAGCCTGCTACGTTTAGGACGTTGACGTTCTCCGTTTCGATCCAAGTGTTCACGCGTTGGACTTCTTCTGCCAAGCGATCGTCGGTCCATTCGAGCAATTCGATGATGTCGATCGAAATCAGAGGACGTTTTAATTGTCTGGCGAACTTGGCCGTTAGCTGAGTGCCGCGTGACATCGAAGCTTCAAACAGAATCAATGTGCCATCGGAATCATTGACATTCTGTTTCGTCCGCACGGCGTAATTTCGACTTTCACTTTCGCGGAGTTGATACGTGTCGGGAATGCGACCGTCTTCAGAGCGGCGACCAGCAGGGCACCAACCGCCGTGTGGAATGTTATGAAAGATTGCGGCGTCAAGTCCCGCGCGATCGACGCCGGTTTGGCCTCCGGAGACGACTTGCGTTAACGTGGGGGGCATTATTTAATCGGCAAAAGCAATTGAGTTCCAGGTGGTAACTTGGATTCGTGGTTCAAGTCGCCGTCAATGCGGTACTGGTTGAGCTTCAGCAGTTCAACGTATCGTGACGCTTGTCCAAGTTGTTGGCGAGCGATTCCAAAGAGTGTATCGCCCGCCTTCGTTTCGTAAAGACGCTGATCCAAATCTGCTTCGCAAGCTTCCGTTAGATCGTCCATGATGTCGTCCGGAGTCGCTCGCCACGGATCATTTTTCCGCACAAAATCCGAAGGGCAAAGGTCAGGATTTCGCCGAATCAACTCGTCAACGGAAGGCAGAATAAGTTCTGTGCCTGCGGTCAAGTTTTCAAATCCGGGAACACCACGACGGTTTTGCTGGTAAAGAGCCCGAAAGAAGCGACCATCACCGTAGTGCGATTGAGCGATAGACCAAAAACTGTCTCCCTTTTTGACCGTCCACATTGTTTCCTCAAACGAAACTGTGTCTACCGTTGGTGTTGGCGCCACAAGTTCAGGGGAGGGTGATTCGGTTTCTGGTTTTGGATCTGGAGTTTGCTCATCCGTTGGCAGTCGGAGCGCCGGAGAAAATCTTGGAAGTGCAGGAAGTGAATTGGAGCTTTGCCGCAGCGTGTTATTGTTTGCCGACGGTGTTGCGTGTGATGCTCGCAATGGTGCGGCAGCAATTGGTTTGGCGGGCTCCGCGGAGATTGGCTCAATTAAAACGCGCTTCGTGGCGCTCGGATCAACGGAGATTGGTTTGAAATCGTTCGATGGTTCGGTTGACGGTAGTTCGACGTTCGGCTTTGTTTTCTTTTTGGGTTTGAATTGACTCAATAGCGATTGAATTGGATTCGGTTTGATGGGATTCGTTTCATTTTGCGCTGGTTGTTTTGTCGCGGGAACATTTGTGGACTCACTTGTCGCAATGTCGAGCTGCGGTTTGTTTGCAATTTTGAATCCGGAATCCTTCACGACTTCTGATGCTGGATTGCTAATTAGCCCGAAACTTTTCTTGTTTACGGGGGTGCTTGCCAGCGATTGAACTTTCGCGGCAGAAGACTCAATTGATTTTGCAGTTTTGCGCAGGCTCCGGAACGTATTGTTTGAATCCTCCATCAACCGTTTGGGCGCCTCGACCAATGGAGACTTTTCCCTGGTCGGAAAGTTGGAAGTACTCGCGACGCGTTGATCCCGATCGCGATCCCGATCTCGATCTCGATCGCGCGGTTGCATGGAATTGCTCTTCGAATCGTAATTCGGCGAATTTGGGAAAACGTGCATCGCAACAGGAGCATCGCGAATGTGCTGCGGCAACGTGTCGCCAATCCCGTTGATCCGGTAGTAAGCGACATAAATCAGAAGGGCGATCAGCAAACCAATAACCGTGAACCCAAATTGGGCTTCGCGGACGAGCTGCTTGTTGGTGTTGGGACGAAACGGATCACGCATCGGAATGTCAGGTCGTGAGGAATCAAGGATTTTTCCGAGACTACAGGAATTCACGCTTCGGCGGAACAGGATTTCGGCCAACGGTGAGCTTTCAGGGCGATTGAGACCTCGCGATTCGAGCTCGATGGTGCTCCCAACCGGTCCAGAGTACCTGATTCCCCTTGGTCGACACGTTGGAATGGTTTCCTTACACAAGTATTACACGCTGCATACACACCAGAGCATTGGTAATGGCCGATATTTCCTATACTTCCACACTGAAAGTGAAAGCAACCAGACCCGTGGCCCTTTCCCCAAAGCCACGGACTAACCCAAGGATAGGCAAAAATTATGTCGACGGTTCAAGATAAACCAACTTCGAATAAGCGACGGAATTCCAAAGATCTTAAAGGAACCGTCGTAGGAAGCCGTGAAAAGTTCGTTCGATTTGACGAACCAGAAGCACTTCCTCCAGAACACGATCATGATGACGGAGCCCCATCGTTGGCTCAGAAGATTCTGATGATCAACGTTGTCGTTTTGCCAATGTTGGCATTGCTCGCCGTGATTTGGATGTCATGGCAATACGGATTCATGGGCTGGCTTTACATCGGCCTGCTGTTTGGCGGTTGGTACGTTACAGGTTTGGGAATCACCGTCGGTTACCACCGATTGTTTACGCATCAGAGCTTTGACTGCCCGCGTCCGGTAAGACTTTTCTGGGCAACAGTTGGAGCTCTTGCTGTTGAAGGTTCACCCGTGAAGTGGTGTTCGACGCATCGGAAGCATCATCAATTCAGTGACCACCACGGCGATCCTCACTCCCCACACTTGCACGACGGTGGAGCCGTCAACGCGATCAAAGGATTCATTCACGCTCACTTCGGATGGTTGATCACCGGACATTGGACAGAAGCTGACACAAAAAAATACGGTCTCGATTTGTTGAAAGATCCGGCACTCTGTTGGATGGATCGCAACTACGTTTGGGTGGTTGTCGCTTCGATGTTGATCCCGACCGTCATCGCTGGTTTGGTGACGATGTCGATCACGGGAGCCCTGCTTGGTTTGCTGTGGGGCGGATTTGCTCGCGTTTGTTTCACGCACCACATGACGTGGTCGATCAATTCAATTTGCCACGTGTTTGGATCACGCGATTACAAGTCGTCTGACGATTCTCGCAACAATCTTTTGTTTGGCGTCTTGAGCCACGGAGAAGGTTGGCACAACAATCATCACGCATTCCCAACTTCGGCTCGCCACGGTTTGAAGTGGTGGCAGTTCGATCTGAGCTGGATCATCATTCGCACGATGCAAGCCACAGGACTGGCTTGGAAAGTTCGCTTGCCTTCAGAAAAGGCACTCGAAAAACGAGCTCTGTAAATCTCGGATCAAAAATTGGTTACGATGAAAGCCGATCGTGGTTGCGGTCGGCTTTTTCTTTGGATGGGATTCCATGTCGACACCAAATCGGAAAATTGGCTTTCTGCAAAAGCACAGTCTGTTTGTTGTGACCCTTGCGCCGCTGTTGGCGATCCTGATCGGATCGTTGCTGAACATTTGGTACAACCAAACCAACATCAATCCGATACTCGAAGCGCAGGGCTTACTGAAACGCTTCCACACGACCACCTTGATTTACAATCTCGTGGTCTACTCGATCCTCCTGTTCATCTGGTTCAAGTGGACAATCTTTCTCAAACGGGTTCGTGACAAACTTCGAGCTGGCAAGGAAGTTTCGGAAACTGAGCTGGGACGTGCGCGAGCGAAGACGATCAATATCCCTTGGATGATCGCACTGTTTTGCACGATCGGCTGGTTGGGCTGCATTCCCGTGTTCATTTGCAGTCTGAACATGGCCACCGATTCGCTTGATATGCAGACCATCAATCGCCATCTGGTTAAGCCCGGCGGGCGTTACATTCCTGCCGGTGGTGTAAACCACCGGAATCGGTAGGGTTTCCGAAAAAAGCCCGGAGGGCGACACAATTTCTTGTGCCGCCCTCCGGGCTAATTACATGTTTGCAGCTGTTCCGGTGACTGACGTCACCGGCAGTTCATGTGCCGGCCTCCGGCCTAAAGTAAGTGCCATTGGTCTCGGTCACCGAGGCGTGGTCGATACATGTGAAAAAACTGCGACTTGTATGTAAGCCTCAGGCAGTGTTAATCGATCGACCAAAGCAAGGCCGTCTGATCATTCAGGCCAACCGCTGGAACACGAACTCAATGTTTCGCCGCCGTCGCACAACATTCACTTCGGAAATGTCGCCACGGACGCACTGGGAAGCCCAACGCTCTGGCTTCCTGTGTGTCGTAATACTTGAGTCTGTCAGCGTATGGGGACGTTCCGCCTGTTTCTCCATTGGATAGCAGTTCGATATGCCACGGCCCTTTCGAGTTGCCGCCGATCTCGTTGAGCCTTGCCGAATTCGACGAAAGCAAGTTTACATCGTTCGTCTAAGGTGCATGAAATTGCGCGGCAAGTTAGACTAATGGTGACTCTCTGATTCAACCTGTGAGGCAACGGAACCATGATTGATGCTCGCGTTAAACGCGGCCTGTTGTTCGGGCTGCGCGCATACGAAAACGATTTGATCACTCGGGATCAATTGTTGGACTTGATGGAGCAGTGGTCGAGCGAGAGCGCGTCGATTGGATTTTGCGAGTTGCTCGTCCAAGAAAAACTTGTGCCCGCAGAAACCTGTGCCCAGATCAATTTACTGCTTGATCGACAGCTAGAGTCGGCAGAGCCTGAACTTCAGCAACTGTTCACTGAACTCAGCAGTTCCGGTCTAAAGCTGGATTTACTGCAAGCCACGAGAAGTAATCTGGAAATTTATTCCATCGTCGATTCAATAGCGACTTCGGATTCATTTGAACTTGATAGCGAGATTTTGGCGAGCCAAACATTTACCGGCCCGGCGACGCAACGATTCAAAATTCTGCAAAAGCATGCGCAAGGCGGACTGGGCGTTGTCAGCATTGCCGTTGATCAGGAATTGAATCGGCAAGTTGCTCTTAAACAGATCCGCAAAGATCGAGCCGACGAAAAGTACTATCGATCGAAGTTTGTTCTCGAAGCCGAAGTGACAGGTGGGCTTGAACATCCAGGTATCGTTCCTGTTTACGGATTTGGCGTCGATCCGGAAAACGGACAGCCATATTATGCAATGCGCTTTATCAAAGGCGACAACCTCAAAAAGCACATAGGCGATTTCCACGAGAGGCACAAAACAGAAAACCTTGACAACTTGAAGCTAAGACAACTTTTGCGCCGATTCGTCGATATCTGCAACGCGATTTCCTATGCTCACCATCGAGGTGTCCTCCATCGCGATCTGAAACCGGGCAACATTATGCTCGGGAAGCATGGCGAGACGCTTGTGGTTGACTGGGGGCTTGCGAAAACGGGGGGCCAACAAGATTTCGAATCGATGGATCCCGATGAATCACCGCTCACTACATCAGAAGGATCCCGGAGTTCCGAAACGCGAATGGGCTCTGCGATAGGATCGCCCTCGTACGCACCGCCCGAGCAATTGACTGGCGATCTCGATCGCATCGACAATCGCTCTGATGTTTATGGACTCGGTGCCATTTTGTATGAACTTCTGGTTGGCCATTCTCCGCTCGCTGGATTTTCAGAACCTCGCAGTGAGCTGGTTAACTTTGTCATGGACGGCAAGATTGCTTCTGCTATCGAAGCGAATCCCCGCGTGCCAAAAGGATTGAGTCTAATCTGTGCGAAAGCGATGAACGTAAAGCCAGTCAACAGGTACCAAAGTGTTCTTTCGCTGCGCGACGACATTGAAGGCTGGATGGCTGACCAACCAGTAAGCGTTATTCCGAATACGATTCTACGCCGAACTTCACGTTGGCTTCGAAAACACAAAGGAGTCGCCGCGACGATCACGGCTGCAACGATCGGAATTGCCATTCTCTCGATCGGCTCAAACTTTGTAATCAACTCCTATCGACAACAAGCCGTCACTCTTGCGGAAAACGAAAAGAAAGCCAAGCTGGAAGTTGTAAAAGAGAAAGATCAAAAAGAGATTGCTTCGAAAAGATTGAAGTCTGTTCGAGACTTCATGGTAACCATCTTTCGCAAACCTGATTCGAACATCGATGGACGAGAGATCAAAGTCGCCTCTGTACTTGAATCGGCAACGGCCAAAATTGAAGGGTTAAAAGAGGACGATCCTGTCGGGATGGCCGATCAAGCTTTTGCCATCAGCGAAATCTACCATCTACTCGGCCTTTACGACGAAGCTGCGAAAACGGCAGAGCTCGCTCTTGAAGTTTACGAGACCGAGTTTACTGACGTTCACGAAAACACGATTGAAACACTCAGTCATCTTGTCGACGTTTATCGCGTGACCGGAAAATATGACCTCGCGATTAAAACGGCGGAGCGTGCTCTGAAAGTAGCGCCGCAATTCTTCGGACCTGAAGATCGCGAAATGCTCGTGATTCAGAATAACCTTGGCTTGACCTTTGAAAAGAATGGGAAATTCAAAGAGGCCGTCGCAATTCATGGAAGGATTTTGTCAATCCGACAAAAACTTCTTGGTGATGAAAACGAAGAAACTTTAAATTCCATTAACAGCCTCGCCCAAAGTCACAAAGGTTTGAAAGAATTTGAGAAGGGGGCTGAGCTACTTGAACCCGCACTCAAAACCGCGCGAAGCTCGCTCGATGAAAACAGTTTTCTTACCATGGTCATGATGAACAATTTGGCTGATTGCTACTCGTCACTAAAAAGGCCGGATGACGCAACGCCGTTGCTGTCAGAAGCGATCGAACTGATGAAAGTCAATTTCGGACCGACCCATCCATCGACTTTGATCGCAACGACCAACCTCGCCCGGGCTCACCGCCTTGCCAAAAACTATGATCGATCATTTGAGCTGTATCAGAAAGCGATCGATGGTTTGGAAGCGACCGTTGGCGAGTCCAACCCAACCACCATTTTGACCCTGAACAATTTTGGCATGGCCTATACACATGCCGACCGTATCGAAGACGCGATTCCTCTTCTGGAACGGTCAACGGAACTGGCCAGAATCCATTTTGGCGATGACTACTATCTCACGAAAGGCCTCAAGGCTAACCTTGCGAATCAATACAAGGCCGTCAACGAATATGATGACTCGCGGATTGAGCAAATGAAGAAGAGCCTTGGAACGGATCATGAACTCACGCTCGTTGCGATGAACAATCTGAGCATTATTAATTTTGGGCAAGGCAAAATCGACCGAGCACTTGAGCTGATGGAAGAGTCACTGGATCTTGCCGTCGAGAACTGGGGCGATTCGGACAAACGGACTTTGGAAAGCGCGTCCACTTACTGCACGATGTTGTACAGGTTGCAAAAGTGGAAAAAGGCTGAATCAGCGATGCGGACGTGGTATCCAATCATTGATGCTTCGAAGTCAGACGAGCTAAATGCCGCAAGGCAGAGCGTGGCCCTTGGGATCACGTTGGTCAATTTGGGCGAAGAGCATTTTGACGAAGCTGAGAATTTACTCACGTCAGCCGTTGTGGTGCTTGAGGAAAACTCGAACGGACTTCCCAACAAGAACCTTGTTGGAGCGGCAAAGGGGTTGGTTGAACTTTATTCTCAAGCGAAACGCGACGACGAAAAAGAGAATTGGAAACAGCGTCTTGAGCAATTTGAAAAACGAGCCGCCAATGAAACGGGGGACAATCCTTGTTGAAGTAGTCGATACTTGTTCCGACATTTCCAATTCGCAGTCAGCCGCGTTTTCGAATTCGGCTGAGTGCCCGTTGAACAGCCGATGGTGACGAGTCCACTTGGTCCGAGATTTCCTAGAACGAAGCATCCGTTTCGTATCGTAGCGCGATGAGTTGGCGTTTGTCCTGCGGCAAGTCGGCCAGGCAATGTTTTAGCGCCGTCGATTCATCGAACACGGCTTCCTCGCTGGAATCGTGTTCGATGAATGCGGTCGAAACAACGTCCAGCATTTCCGGCGAAACGGCCCGAGTCAATTTTGACGATTTCTCGCGTTTGCGAATCGCAAGTTGCGCTTGCCGTCGGACGACTTCTTTGGCCCAGGCCCGAAAATTCTGAATTGTCTCTGTGTCGTCTTCCTTTTTGATCACCACGACAGCAGCGTTCTGATAAACCTCTTCAGCAAGATCCGAATCTCGGGTGATCGCGTAGATAGCCGATGAATTCGCTTCGAAGTTGCAGATATTGCTGAATCAATGGTTTTTCGTTCACAGTCCATTCCTATGCAGATTTCCATAAGCCAAGTACAGATCGACGGAGATCCAGACAAGGTTTTTGAGAAATTTTACAG
>CALLUY010000177.1 GCA_938010615.1 uncultured Pirellulaceae bacterium
GATCTTGCTGAGCGGAACTTGGGAGGCGACTTACATCGCAAGTTTGAAAAACAATATTCCGTCAATCCGACCTTACGAGAAAAACGCTACAATCGATCGGAAAAACGCCGCGTAAACGACACCTCAGCGAGACTACACCCATTTGCAACTAGTAGGATTCCTTGGGTACAATCGCCAATTGTTTTGTAGACGATGCAACGCTTGAATACGCAACCCATCTTCAGAGTGACCAGTGAATCATAAAACGAGAACGAATATTTGGGAGCAGCCTTGGTGGAACGACCTAAAATGCATCGATGAGAAGCGGAGGAAACGCGATTTAGCAGGTTGGCTAACGGTTCTTGTAGGTTTAGTTTCGTGCGTGTGGCTTTGGGGGACCGGCTGGTCGTTGATTGGGCTGTCCATCTATTATGTGGGATTTTTCTTTAGGTACTCTACGCTTTCAGGGCGCGGCAATCCTGGTTGGCTTTACTTGGTATTTGCAATTTTTTTAGTTCAGTTTTCAATTTTAACGTTCGCACATATTTACGGAGAAAAGGGGCTTATCATCAATGGTAAGTTTACCCTTCCGGAGATAGGGACGAGTTATTATTTTAGCGGCATTACTTGGACGACTATCGGCTATGGAGACATAACTCCGTCAGTTGCGGCTAGGCCGTTTGCTGTATGTGAAGCGACGTTTGGATACTTCGCAATGTCGTTGATTTTCATTGTGTTTCTAAGATATTTTAGAATCGTCGAACACTTGGAAAACCAAGAAGAGGAAGTCTTGGAAAAGATTAAAGACCCCAATTGAATGTCCGCGGGGCAAAAGTCGGTCATTCACATTTTCTGGACGACGGTTTGTCGCATGTCAATAGTTTTAAGCGCAGCCCATTACTGCGAAGACCTTCGTGAAGCCGCTCTGATGTTCTTATTTAGATCAACCATGGCATCGGACTTGTTCATTTTAATGAGATTGGAGAAGTAGTCCTTCAATGCGATGTCAATGAGCTCAAGTCTTTGCCTGTGCCGTGCTGCTTTCATGACTTGGCTTCGGCGATGCTCGTTGCAAGCATTTTCCTTCATTTCAGAGCATGTCTCTGGGCCAATCTTGTGTCTGGTATTAAGTCGGTCTGCCTGCCATAGCTTGTATTCCAGCCCCCATAGGTGCAGTGTGAATCCGTAATGCGCTAAGAATACAGATACCGCAATCAGAACAAAAGCTGCTCCCGCTGCCACCCAGTTTCCCGGGGCGACATACCAAAAAGACACTAGACTAAATACTGATGAGATCGCTACACAAATTGTGGGATGGCCAGTTAAGACCGCAGCAGAAATGCTAAGGATTAATCTCATCATCTAGGAACTCATGAAGGCTTGGGCGTCTACTTAAGGGAAATGGTGGATCCTCTAGGATAAATTTATCATTCCTTGGTGACAACCCTGCATATGAGAAAAGAAAAATAGCGGCAACGATACCAATGACAGCTCCAGTTAGGAAACATTCTGCCGAATTTCCAAAAGTCGCTGCTGATATCGTCCCGCAAGTAGCAGATACAAGCATCGACATCGAAGCATACGAGGCAAAATCGTAAGAGCGTTTTGATCGCTTGAAAAATCGTTTTCTGCTACTGCTGTATGCCTGTCGCGTCGCCACTGCGGATTCGGCAGCAGGGATATTTAGAATTCGACGTGGGGATGGGCTAGTAGCTTCCGGAGGAACATCCAAAGACGTTGTATTATTGTCTAGTGTTTGCTCGAGATTAGCTTTTCCCAATCTTGGACCCACGGCATCAGATTCTTTTGATCCGTCTTTACTGTCAGTTAGCGACGTTTCCCCATATTCAAAGTTTGCTTCAAACTCAATAACCGAATCTTCGCTGCTGTCGGCAATGTCCCGCAAAGTAATCGACTCGTCTGGAAACTCTTTTTTGGCAGTTTCACAAAGCTCACGTGAAACAGGCACTCCGACCGCTCCACGGTTATTACTTTGCTCGGAGCAAAGGAAATTCGCGATATCAGCCATTCTTTCTTCGACAGCATTGCGTTCAAACTCGCTTATGGCAGCCAGTGCATGCGTAAAGCAAATGATGCAACGTTTCGAAGTCCTAAGAATGTCGCCGTTTGATTCTCTTGGTTTTTGCCTTAGCGAGAATAAGTGACTAATTGTTTGGACGCAAAACAACGCTGCGTTGCAAATGAGAGCATCTCTTTTCCCCAGCGGATTTTCGATGTCGATCATCATGTCGAAACTGTAAGCATCGAGATGATCGAGCAGACTACGAAGATATTCGGATGTCTCAGCAGCGTCGCAAGTCTCTGCGTTTTGGGAAAAAGATAATGCGAACTCAAACGCCTCGTTAGCGCGCGACTTGCTCAACAGTGTCGCTTGATTCTCGGACCAACGCTGGATCCGATTGCTATCGTCGATCCTGCCAAGCAAAAGAGCCGAGCGAAAACCATCAAGTCCGGAAATGGATTTGACTGTCGAAGGTTTGAGCTTTTGCTCAGGAGAGGAAATTGTAATCATCAAAAGTAACTCTGTTGAGTTCGCCTTGATTGTTTACCAACGAGTCCGCACGAACATATCGCCAAGGCGGTGGCGGTCAATACATCATCTCTCGTCAACACGATATTGTAGTTGTTCTTCATCGGCATTTCAAAGACCAATGGAATTAAAGTTTTCCCCAAAAAAATGACTTTCAGACGCATTTTTGCTCGTTTTGCAAACATCCCTCAACTTTTCCATATTTGACTCAAGTAATGCGGAATTTGCGGGCGTAAGCAACGAAAGTCTGGGCTGAATGGGGCCGATAGCCAAGGACCCGTCTTACTTACACGATAAAGGATCGGCGCACCCGGATTCCGAATTTCAACTCGGCCGATGATCAATAGTTGGATAGTTCGTTTCATGATGCTTTATCTATTGGGCTTCGATGGGGACAGCATTTCGGCAATCCCCTGAAGATCTCCCTCCAACCGCGAAAGATTAGCAATCAATTCTTCTCGTTGGTCATTAGTGATATCTTTCACATAGTCTAAATGAAGTGCTGCGGAAGCGGCTCGCCTTAACTTGACGATGAACTCATTGCGTGTTGTAAGTAACTCACCAGACTTTCCAAAACCAGATGCGTCAAGATGTTTTGCGACCTGCCCAACAAGAGTCTCGTATTCATGCCCGGCAGCCCTTGGAATTTCACCTGCCTGAAATGCTTTAACCATCTCTGTAAGACAATTTGCCATTCGACGGAAATGCGACGCAACTGACTCACGTTCTTCAACGCGACGCTCTTGATAGAACTCTCGTAGCATCTTGTTGATCACCGCCGCGGCCCCAATGGCTGCGGCAATAGCTCCAATCCACTCAACTATCATCATAAATCCCTGCTTAGGTGAAATGCTGCGAAGGGCAAAAAAGATCGGCGTTCACGGCAATAAGCCAATCGCCATGTTCAAAATAGAAGATCAGACCATCATAACCGGTGACCGTCCGATCAATGAACCGTAACTCCCTGCGGGTGACGTGCTGCCGAAGCTTTCCATTGTTTGCCATATCGCGAATATCAACGCGAGTGCCGACTGGGATTGTGTAGCGTGGTTTCCGTTCCATGCCGTGACAATGGCGATGTGCAAAGACACGTTTGGTCCACTGTCATCCTCTTTCACTGACGTCCACGCAACGCTGCAGCCTCGCTGTCGGGAAAAGAGCCGCTGCCAAGAAATAAAAAGCTTTTCATTACTACCTTCTCCATAAACCACGCCGCTTTTCCTTCGCTTCCGCCTCCAAAGATTTCATCTTCGGGTCAGCGTTGCTATTCGCTGCTGCGTAGCCAGAAACGACCATCTTGTAGTTCAGACTGTGAGTTGGTTTGCGTTGTGGCTTCATTTCACTTTCGTCCCACTCTTCAACATACTCTTCTTCAGTCAACTTTGAGATTTCGTGGACTTCAGGCGTCGGGGGATCAAACGGATTGACGTCACTTTCACATTTACTCGGTTGTTCCGTGGTTTGCAGCTCCACCAAAGCAATGAACTCACCTTTGTCATTGCGCTTGCGAGCGAAGACCGAAACAGTTTTCCCCATGCAAAGTTTTGCAAGACGCTCACGCGACTTTTTAGCCAGCTTTTGATTCGGTGGCAAATGAATCCCCCAAAGTTTCACGTTGAAATCTTGGTCGTCAAATTGGACAACAATCGCATCGCCGCGATAGACATTGACGACTTTCCCTTTTATCCGGAAGGTTTGAGCAGAATCTAAATTCTCGCGTTTGATCGCACAGATGTAGTCATCTCTGACCTTTTTAGCTATGGCCCACGGCTTTGCATCATGCTTCATGCCAGGCAGATAAAATCGCACAGTATCATAGTTAAAAGTCCGAGCGACATTCACGAGAGTCGTACGATCCACAAGAACATTGATAAACAGCATCACTTTGCAATTCCCATCTTCATCAATGCCATGGAATTTGAAATCAATTGCAACGTCTGGCCATTTTGATGTTGGCTTGGGCGGCTCCATTGGTGGCAATCTGCTCGGCGGCTTAGTCCGAGCTTCTGTGCGCGGCATCCTGTTGACATCCATTCGAATGTCAAAATCGTAAGACCGAGAGGGAGGGGCATAACGTGGCCGCGTACGTGCGGGCGGCGTGTACCGTGCAGCTGACGAACGCGAGGAGAATCCGCCATTGTGGTAATGATAGCCCGACGAACTGTTGTGTCCTCCTGAGCTATCAGTCCTTCCACCATGAAACGCAAAAAACAAAGTGAATAACGTCAGTATCGCAAGCTTCATGGAGTTAGCTCGGGTTGATTATTGAGGCAACCACGATACCAAGAGCGATGATAACTGAGGACATGATGATGGCGATTGGCATATTGCCATCTTTCACCAATTGCCATTCGTCAACATCGCGAGTGGAGAGTGTAAATAGCTTTAGGGTCAGGACGATCCCGAGCCCCATCGAGAGCGAGCCAACAATTGCCCAGCCGAGGGTTACGAGATACGCATAAAAAATGTTCATGTAAGAGTTTCTGAAAGTTGGAGGAAGGCAACGTGGAAGGATGTGCTGACCAGTTTGTGAAACACGAACCTAAATGCAAGTCAGCGATAGTTAGTCGTTGGGGACTTGAAGTACGCGCCGAACCGACTTGCCACCGCAAACCACAAAGCCAGTTGGCCCAACCGATCCAGTGTTATTTACACCAGTCTGAACCTTGCATCCCGGGTGATCGGACTGCGTGAGCGTTGAGTAGACCGCATCGGGAAAGTTTGGTTCTTCATCGAGCTCCTGAACCGCATTGCCGACGAATTGCCCCCATGCATCTTGGTCCATGATCGGCGGCTCCTTCTCAATCTCAGTTGACTTCAAATTTTCATTTTCGTCTTTTGCGTTCTTCATCGTCTATTTCCTCGGCTAACGGGGCTATTGATTGGACCAGACACTACTCATCACTCGCAGATTATGGACCAATCGCCTACGAAGTCACACTGCCTTATCGTCCGGAATTCAATCGCCCAAGTCTCGTCCGAACCGTCAAAATAAAACCTAGTAGATTTCGCCCTCGCCACTTTCTCGGATCGGCAGCCCTCTCGTTGCTCTTTCCAAGACCGATGCCCCAGATGACATCGCGGCCAGCTTCTTCAACTAGGAATGTCTCGCCGATACACTATTTCCGATAGAATTGCGTTTATGTCGCATCGGTGTTTGCTTTTCTACACTCAATATTGAAGCCAAAATCGTGACATCAATGCCTTTCACGCCCATGCCTTGAGTAGATCATGACAGACGGTCAAGCGCTAACCGAGTTCCTCAATAGGCTCTCCGAGGATCGCGTTGAAGCTGAACACCCGTACACGGATCGGAAGAATCGAGACCTTGTTGCAGAAGGTGAACGACCGTGCCCAATTTGCGGCGAGAGAATGTCTACCGATCGTTCGTTTGAAATTGCCCTCGATGTTTGCGACGCGCATGGGGTTTGGTTTGATCGAGACGAAATTCAATTCTTATTGAAGAATCCGCCAGGCTCCGATTTCCGAAAACGGATAAAACGGATCCGTGAAGTTACTGAATCGGAGAAGACGTTTCTCGATTTGATTTCGAACAAATTGAGCGTTTTTTCGCCGCGTTAAAAGATCGTCATTCACGGCAATGAGCCAATCGCCATGAGTGAAATAGAAGATTTGGCCATTTTATCCCGTGTTCGCGCAGTCAGTGAACCGCAACTCCTTTCGGGTGACGTGTTGCCGAAGCTTTCCAACCCAATCGCGGGCGATCTCAAGGTTATGAGCCTTAGCCATTAGTCTGATTTCTGGCTGAGTAAGTCCCGCAACTCTTTGGCGTGATCTTCCATGTCAATCATCCAATCGATTGCGTTTCTGAAGAACACCAAGCCGACGACGACCAGAAACAACACTGCGAGGTTTAGCAAAAGCATACCAGTGGCCAATGGAAACGCCTCCCAAATAGCGTCAGGTTCGTCGCGTGAGGCCGCGACTGCGAGGCTGCTGACGCCGATTAATGTACTCGCGATTCCGTACAAGATGATGAGTACGATGCAAACGGCGATCACGCCTTTCTGGAAATCGAATCCGTAGTACGGGGATGGCTTGAAGTTGCCGAAGATCTTCTGGATAAAGGTTCCCCGATTCGCTTGAATCCGCTCCTGTCGAACTTGATATGCGATTTCTGATCGGTGCAGACGTTCCTGCTGCTTTCGCTCGCGATCCTCTGCAACCTCCGCGCATATTGCAGATTCGGTACTGTACCGTTTTCGCTCATTACCAAACGGGCATTACTACCGAATATCGGTAGGTTATCTGTCGCCAGATCTTTCGCTTTTCATCGTGTGAACTTAAGAAGTGCGGATGAGAGGATTTGAACCTCCACGGGGTTGCCCCCACTGGCACCTGAAGCCAGCGCGTCTGCCAATTCCGCCACATCCGCAGGCAGTTTGTGAGCCGAAATGCTCACCGAACGAGTCGAAATGATACGGAATAACAGGCTTATCCGCAACGGGCACAATTGTGGTTTTCCCGAGGGGATAATCGCCGTTCTTCAATACCTTGGAACTTCCGAATCAACCTCTTGGCTCCAGACGTCAATCCCGCCGGTCATGTTTTGAGCCGTGTCGAACCCGTGGTTTCGTAACCAGTTCACAACACGGAGACTTCGGCCACCATGATGGCAATGAACGACAATTCGCTCTTGTCGATGCGGCTCCAATTCGGCGACTCGATCTACAAGCTCATCCATCGGAATCAAAATCGACCCTTCAATCTGACAGATCGAATGTTCTCTTGGTTCGCGGCAGTCAATCAATATCACAGATGTATCGGATTCGAGGAGACTTTTCGTGTCATGCACGCTAATCTCTGAATCCAGCCTCGCTGAGCGATCCGCATTCCCATCTTCGATCGGCGCAGTGGAGTCTTGATGAGGGTCAGTTGGCATAAGTCGCTCTCTGTTAGCGATTGTCGCCGAAAAAGATTCGCAGGTAGAATGTTGCGAACATCGGCATTGAATCAGAATCATGTGGGTGGCTCGTTAGCATACCTACTTTGAGGAAGTTCGAGCTGTTCCATTTTGAAAAAAAATACAGAGCTGTAATGTTGGGATCGCTAACTCGTTTTGTGGAGTAACCATGACACCCCGCCAATGGGCTGTAAGAATCGTTAACCAACTCCAGAAAGCTGGTTTTCAGACGCTGTGGGCGGGCGGTTGCGTGCGCGATGCTCTACTGGGCATTGAACCAAAAGACTACGACGTTGCGACGTCGGCGACTCCCGATGAAGTGCAGCAGCTGTTCGGAATCAAGAAAACGTTGGCGATCGGAAAATCGTTTGGCGTCATCACGGTGCTTGGCCCCAAGTCGGCCGGTCATATCGAAGTCGCCACGTTTCGTCGCGACGGAGGCTACAGCGACGGACGCCGTCCGGACTCCGTTGAGTTCACTGATGCTAAAGAAGATGCACTTCGACGAGACTACACGATCAACGGAATGTTCTTTGATCCGATCACGGAAGAAGTGATCGACTATGTCGGCGGCCAAGAAGACATCCAACGCAAGCTGATCCGTGCGATTGGTGATGCAGACCAGCGTATTGAAGAAGATAAGCTGCGAATGTTGCGAGGCGTTCGGTTTGCGGCGACGTATGGTTTTGAGATCGAACCGAAGACGATGGTCGCAATTCAAAACAAAGCTTGTGAAATTAGCGCCGTTAGTCCGGAGAGGATTGGAACCGAACTGCGACGCATGCTTGGCCACTCTGGAAAGGCTCGCGCTCTGAGGTTGTTGATCGAGGGGCGACTTTGGGAGCAGGTGTTGCCGTCAGACATCGCAAGCGATTTTGACTGGAGCGACAAAGTTGGACTGCTTCAGGAACTTGATTCGGATTTCCCGACATTGCTCGCCGCAATCTTGTCTGGTTCGATGGTAACCGCATCAACACTGCAGGATTCGTGGCGACTAAAAAACGATGAAGTCGTACAAGCGGATTGGATTTTGGCCAATGAAGAAAAGTTGGCGCAGGCGATCGAATTGCCTTGGTCTCAGTTGCAGCCACTTTTGGTCAGTCCGCACGCATCGAAGACCGTTGACTTTCTGCAAGCCAAATTGGATTCAGGCTCAGTCGCGGATTCGAAACGTTTGGCGAATTCAATTGCGCTTTGTCGTGAGAAGCTTGCTCTGGACGAAGCTGCTCTGAATCCGTCGCCACTTCTTCGAGGCGAAGATTTGAAAGAGCTTGGCATCGCGCCGGGGCCGCAGTTTAAGTCGATCCTTGACACAGTGAGGAATAAGCAGCTTGACGGAGAATTGAACTCGTCAGAACAGGCTCGGAATTGGATCATTGATTCGAAGCAGCGATGAATTCATCTGGTTTGGTTCGTGTGTTGAGGGAGACTTGCAAAAACGGCACAAACGGAACGACCAGTCCTCTTGCGTGGAAAACAGTGCTGTGAATATCGTTCAAGCGTCACCATCGATCGGCGCGAACCTAAAGTTTCACCAACCTGCCAGTGACTGTTTTTGAAAGAGCTTTTTGTGACTACCGATACCGAATTCGTTGACCATTACGAGACCCTTGAAGCCAGCTGCAACGCCAGTTTTGAAACGATCGAAAGTGTTTTTCGCTTCCTCGCCAAGCGGTACCATCCCGATTGCAGTGAGACTGGCGATAAGCAGCGGTTCTCGAAAATTGTGGAAGCCTACGAAACGCTTCGTGATCCGGAGCGGCGGGCTGCTTACGACAAGAATTTTGAGGCAGAGAAAGCTGAGCGGAGTGCGATTGTGCGGGAAGCTGGTCACGCCGCAAGCGATACCGCGGATCGTCATCATATCCTGACGCTATTCTACGCGCAGCGTCGTCGAGACATGAAAAAACCAGGTATCGGAATTTCGACGCTGGAACACATGTTGGACATTGACCCGGAAGTAGTCGGATTTCATATCTGGTACTTCAAGGAAAGAGGTTGGATCACTCGTGAAGAGAGTGGCGTTCTGTCGATCACTGCAGATGGCGTTGACAAAATTGAATCCACTGTTGAAAAACAGGAGTCAGCATCGCTGATCCGAATTGCAGAAGCGAAAAGTCAAACTTAGTTGGAGACGAGCTCGTTCTAACGAACAGGCTAACGAGTAATTGAACCTGCTAACTTAATCGCGTTTCGATGTTAGCTGAACAGGTTGGACAAGTATTCGAGCCCTTGAGCGCATTGTGGTACGGGATTCGATTCGGCATCGCGATCGATCGTGATGTATCCAGCGTAATTCTTCTGTTCGAGATTTCCCAATAGCGCGGCCCAGTCGATGCTGCCACGGCCGAGCTCCACTTCGACGCCGCGGCCGAGCGAAAAGTCTCGAACTGCATCACGGGCTCGGAAATTGACAACGTGTTCGGCCAGCAGTTTCATCGCGTCAACAGGCGAATGTTCCGCCAACAGGAAACTGGCTGGATCGAAATCGACAAACAGTGATTGAACGGGCAAGAAGTCGATCAATTCTTTCATCCGCGAACCGTCTCCCGAATTCGCCGATGTCTTCGCCGCGAGCCATGCTCCACAGCGTTGGCCGTGGTGGCCGATATCCGAAAGAGCCTCCGTTAGCGTTTGCCAAGCTTGTGATTCGCGATCTTCTGGAATGGGTCCGACGTCATTGACGACGACGTTGCAGCCGAGTTCGTAGGCCATCGTCATGGCCGCTTTGGTGCCTTCGATTTTTTGTTCGAGCATTTCCAGCGTCGAGTACCCTGCCCTTGTGGGGAAGTTGACGGCCGAGATTTTCAGCTGATAGTCGCCCAGCATTTTTCGCAAATGCCGAACGGCAGTTCGCGACATGTCCTTCGGTTTGACTTCGGTGCGGCCGTTGACTTCGATCGCTTCGGCGCCAATCTGTGCGGCGGTTTCGAGGGCTTGGCGAAAGGGCTGCCGCAGGCATTCGAGACGGAGTCCTTTTTTTAGTTGAAGCATTGTGGTTTTCGGTTTTCGGTGTGCGGTGTGCGGTGTTCGGTGTTCGGTGTTCGGTACTCGGTACTCGGTACTCGGTACTCGGTACTCAATTTCGCGTTTCCAGTCGCCCATTGGGCATCCGCGTCTCGTTTCCGCTTCCGGTCGCGGATCGTGTAGTCTACGCTTGCGACCACACACCGAAAACCGCAAACCAAAAACCGCACTCTCAATGCTTCCAAAATCGGAAACGTCTCCCAGTAGTTCCAGCACTAACTTCATTCGGTTGGCGCTCTACCAGATCGCATTGCGAATCGGTTGGATCTTCAAAACCGAAAGCGTCATCATGCCGGCGTTTTTGGACATCATTGGAGGCAGCGGTTGGTTGCGAGGCTGCCTGCCGATGTTGAATCGATTCGGTCAGAGTATTCCACCACTGCTCGTTTCGCAGCAAGTCAGCAACCTGCCGCAAAAGAAATATGCTCTGGCAGCAACCACGTTTTGCATGGGCGCCTCGTTTTTGGTCCTGTCGCAGCTGTGGTATTGGACGGAAGGGAACTTTCGGGCGATGCCTTTCGTGTTCCTGGTGATCTACGCGTTCTTTTTTGTTTCGACTGGGATTACGCAGCTATTGGTCAACACGCTGATTGGGAAACTGGTCGCGACCACCGTCCGCGGTCGACTGGCGGCGGCCGGCAGTATCGTTGGCGGCATCATTGCAGTGGCTTGTGCCTGGTTCCTGCTGCGGAACTGGTTGAGTGCTGAAACGGGAATGTTTGAGTGGGTGTTTGGGTTCACGGGAATTGCATTTGTTCTGGCAAGCGTCATTTCGTTGACTCTGGTTGAAAAGAAAGACACTGAAGTCAAGGTTGTCGAAAAATCCTTGCCGTTACTAAAGTCATCTTTGCGGACGGTGCTGCATGATCGAAACTTTCGTCGGCTGATGATTGTGGCTTCGATGTTTGGAATGTGCGTTGTGCTGACGCCACATTATCAAACGTTGGCTCGGGAACGACTGGAAGTCAATTTCCGATCGTTGATTCCGTGGGTGATTGCTCAACACATCGGTGCTTCGTTGATTACCGTTCCGATGGGTTGGCTGGCGGACAAATATGGCAATCGAATCGTTTTGAAGATTCTGATGTTGGCGTTGTGCGCGACGCCGGTGCTGGGTTTGGTGTTCAGCTGGTCCGGTGAGTTTGGCCGAACGATGTTTCCGCTGGTATTCTTTTTGCTTGGTCTGACTCCGATCACCGTTCGCTTTCTGACGAACTACACGTTGGAAGTGACTGACCGCGCGAAGCACCCGCTCTATTTGAGTACGCTGGGAATGTTCATCTCGCTACCAGTGATAGCGACTTCGTTGGTTTTTGGTGCCTTGGTGGATATTGCCGGATTCGAGACCGTGTTCTGTATCGTGCTTGGCTTTTTGTTGGTCGGGTTGGCGATGACCTTTCGCCTCGAAGAGCCGCGGACGCAGTCTGACGAGGTTTTCCCTTGACATCTCGGACTTGTGCGATGGACAATGTCTGCTCTTACGAAACAAACATTGAAGGATAGTCATGTTCAGAAAATCTCTTGCGGCAGCTTTGCTCGTTGCCATTTCATTCGCTGGTGCTGTCGAAGCTCAGCAACTACCAGAAGGCACCAAATGTATTGTGGCCGGTAAACCTGCGAAAGTTGAGGCTGCTGCTGACTATCGTGGCGGCAAAGTCTATCTGTGTTGCAAGAATTGCGTGGCGACGTTCGACAAGGACTCCACCAAATTTGCGACGTTGGCAAATCATCAACTAGTGACCACTGGTCAGTTCGAGCAAACCGGATGCCCAATTTCTGGCGGCGACGTTGATGCTGAGCAAGTCTGCGAAGTTGGCGGTGTGAAAGTTGCGATGTGCTGCGAGAAGTGTAAAGCCAAAGTTGACGCGGCTGAGACCGAAGAAGAGAAAATCGAGCTCGTGTTCGCGGATGCTGCATTCGAGAGGTCATTCGCCAAGAAGGCTTCGTATGATTTGACTGGCGTCAAGTGTTTCATGATGCCAAAGAGAGATGTCAAGGAAGCGAAGTCAGTCGATCATCGAGGTGGCAAAGTGTTCTTTTGCTGTCCGGGTTGCGTGAAGAAGTGGAACAAGAGCCCGGCGAAGTTTGAAGCTCAAGCGAATCTTCACTTGGTCAAGACGGGGCAATTCAAGCAGACTGCTTGCCCGATCTCTGGCGGCGATATTGACGAAGAGCAGTTCAGCGAAGTCGACGGTGTGAAGGTTTTCTTTTGCTGCAAGAATTGCAAAGCGAAAGTTGATGCCGCGTCGACAGATGATGCCAAACGAGACCTTGTTTTCGGCAAAGATCTGTTCGAGAAGGGTTTCGCTGCGAAGTAGCGAAGCGGAAAATTGAGAACGAATTGAAAGCTCCGGCGCCGTCGACACGTGCCGGAGCTTTTTTCGTTTAGATGTGCATTTTGGATTGATCGTTTAACACGGCAATGCCGTTCAATGAAGGTGATGTCACCCCTCGTTTTGGCTTTTCAGTAGGGTCGTTGCAGATGAGGAGGTGGCATAAGCCTCTGGCTTGTGGACATGCAGAACACAGGCCTATGCCACCGAGCCTTTGGCTTCATTGAACGGTATTGCGTTTAACGGCAAGCCGAAGGCGACTGTGTGTATGTGTAGGTCATGCTGTGCATGACGACGCATCAAGAGATAGCGATGCGATCAGTGAAAATTGCGGCAATTCAATGCTTCAACGCGAATTGATGGCAGGCACAGCCTGCCCTACTGTCAAAAAACTCGCGTTCCAGATTCTGCCCATTCCGGTCATAATTCAGCCTTCACGGATGAATGAACGGAACACGATGCGAATCTTTTTCTCAGTTGGCGAACCCAGCGGCGACTTGCACGGATCAAATTTGATTCGCCATTTGCAGGATGCCAATCCGGACTTTGAGTTCGTCGGTTTCGGTGGGCCGAAGATGAAGGCTGCTGGTTGCGAACTGATTTACGATTTGACGCAATTGGCCGTGATGTTCCTCAGCAAGGTCATCGCCAACTTGCGATTCTTCTTTGGGCTCGTCGATCAGGCAGATGAGTACTTCGCCAACAATAAAGTTGATGCCGTCGTGCTGATTGACTATCCAGGGTTCAATTGGCACATTGCCAAAAAAGCGAAGGCTCGTGGCATTCCGGTTTACTACTACGGCGTGCCGCAGATGTGGGCATGGGCGCCGTGGCGAGTTCGCAAAATTCGCAAGTACGTTGACCACGTTTTGTGCAAGTTGCCTTTCGAGAAAAAATGGTTTGAAGATCGAAACTGCAAAGCGACTTACGTTGGTCATCCTTACTTTGATCAGCTCGCGACGCAAACGTATGACGAAGATTTCTTGCGGCAAGCCAGCGATCAGATGGGTTTGTCGGAAAACAAGCTAGTCCTTCTCTTGCCCGGTTCGCGTGACCAGGAAGTCGAAAACAACTTGCCGATTTTGATCGAGACCGCCGACCGTGTTGCTGCGGAACGTTCGGAGGTAGCGTTCGCGATCGCTTGCTACAAAGAAGAACACTTGGCCGTCGCCCAAGAAATGTTGGACCAGAGAACCGACGGAGCTGAGATAAAGCTCTATTGTGAACGAACGCCAGAACTCATGAAATCGGCAACGGTTTGTATGGCGTGCAGCGGATCGGTTTCACTTGAGTTGCTTCATCATCGCAAGCCAACGGTGGTCGTTTACAAGCTGAAATGGCCTTACATGATTGCTCAATCGATCGTGATTCGAACACAGTTCATCACGTTGACGAATTTGATGGCGGCAGACGACATTCGCAAGAAGACCTGGCGACCGTCAAATCCGGACGTGGACGATGTCGTGATGCCTGAGTACCTGACGACTGGTTCACCGTCGAAAAGGATGGCCGCGAACGTGGTGCAATGGTTGTCTGATCCCAAGGAGCTTGCGAAGAACGAGCAGCGGTTGGATCAGCTGGCGAAACAGTACGCCAAACCGGGAGCCACGAAACGTGCGGCGGCATACCTGTTGGAAACCTTGGGCGTGAAAGTCGGCGCTACGAATCGCAAGGTGGCGTAGGAGTGTCGCTCGGTTCTCCGAACCGATAGCGTGCGGATTGAGACGTCGAACAATAGCGAGACTGCGTTTGATAGAAAGCGTGTTTCCTCGGCTCGCTACCAGCTCGGAGAGCTGGCCGACATTCAGTTTAACGGATGGAAAACCATGTTCTCAGCGCGCTATCAGCTAGGAAAGCTGAGCGACTCTGGATATGATCTCTTTCAAGTTTCCTGAAGACGTTTTGAAAGAAGATATGTCAACTCAATTTGTTGGATCGCGATTCGGTCTGTTCGTCGTCGCCATTCTCGTCGTTTCTGTTCAGTTCGGTTGCGACGCGAAAGAAGGCGGAACCAAAGTTGCCGGAGGAAAAAAGTTCGTCACTGTCGGAACGGCTCCCGCCGGAGGAGCATTTGCTCCCGTTGGAAACGCGATCGCCGGGGTCGTCGACGCCAATAAAGGTGACTTGAATTGGACCGTCACGCCGCAAGGAACCAAGGGTACGCAAGAAAATATCCGTCGCCTTGAAGCGGGTGAACTTGAATTCGGCATGGCCAACGCGGCGATCTCCTACTTCGCCACCAAAGGCGAAGGTGCCTGGGAGAAACCGCATGACATTCGCGCCGTGACCACGATTGCTCCTAATGTCGGAATTTTTGTAACGACAAAGTCGACTGGAATATATTCGATCAGTGGACTCAAAGGGAAGCGTGTCGTGCTTGGGCCGGCGGGTGCAGGATTCGACTATTTCCTCAAACCGCTGTTGGAAGCCCATGGAGTAACCTACGAAGACATGACGGTTCTCAACGGGAACTATATTTCTGCGGTCGACATGATCGCCGACGGAAAAGCAGACGCGGCTTTCATGGGCGGAGCGATTCCGATCCCGGCGGTCGTACAGCTCTGTGCTTCGCAAGATGTTGTCTTTCTTGAGCTCGATGCCAACGTTGGCGACAAGCTGAAGCAATATCCTTTCTACTTTCCGGTGCCAGTCAAAGCAGACGCCTATTCGGATCTGGACAAAGACATCGTTGGCATGAATGTTGGCAACATGCAGTTGCTGACTCACGCGAAAGTCGACGAAGACATCGTCTATAACTTCACCAAACTGATGTACGAAAATCGAGAGTCGATTGTCGAGAAGCATCCGGCCGGAAGAGCGATCAATCCCAAAAATGCCATTCGCGATACGGGAACTCCGTTTCATCCCGGTGCCATCAAGTTCTATAAAGAAGCTGGTATTTGGACAGAGTAACGTTCCGTTTTGGAAATGAGGAAACGGGATGAAGTCCGATACGAATCAGGCGAGTAGCATTAGAAGCAAGTTATACATCGCGTTGTCAGTAGTGCTGTGCGTGTTTGTGCTGGTTGCCGTAAACACGAATCTTTTCGACGCCCAGCCAAACCTGGCGATGTTTGGAATGCTGGGTTTGATACTCGTTTTCCTGAACACTCCCGCGTGCAAGTGGTGTCCAGAGAATCGAATTCTCAAAGCGGTTGATATCGTTTTGATCATCGCCACGATTGTCTCGTTCGGCTACGTTTTCATTCAGAGCGAACGGCTGACGGAAGCTTTCTGGGTCGATGGAGCGGTCTTGGGAGATCGCGCTGGCAACGAAACGACGATGGATTTTGTAATCGCCGCGGTTGGTTTGCTGCTAGTGCTCGAAGCGACTCGTCGCGCGATCGGTTGGACGCTGCCGATTCTCTGTGTTGTTTTCATTCTTTACGCGCTCAACGGCCAGAGCATGCCAGATTGGTTGTTTCCTCATCGTGGAGCATCTTGGCAACAAGTCGCGCAGTCTTCGTTTTTGCAAGCCGGAGGAGTTTTTGGAATTGCGCTGCGCGTCATGTTCTATTACGTATTCCTGTTTGTACTTTTCGGGACGTTGTTGGAGCAGACCGGCGCCACGTCGTACGTGATCAATTTCGCTAGGCGTTTGTTTGATCGCATCCCTGGCGGTCCGGCATTGGTTTCTGTCGTCAGCAGCGCCATGATGGGATCGCTCTCAGGAAGCGCCGTCGCAAACACAGCGACCACTGGAACGATGACGATTCCGTTGATGAAAAGTTCCGGGGTCAGGTACGAATCGGCGGCTGGAGTCGAAGCGGCAGCAAGTTCCGGTGGCGCATTGATGCCACCGATCATGGGCGCGGGAGCATTCATGATGCTCGAGATGGTCGAGCCCGCGGTGACCTATCCGCAGATCATCAAAGCCGCCATCATTCCGGCATTGCTCTATTACACCGCGCTGCTGTTGACCGTTTACTTCTACGCGCGGCGGATTGATGCCGGGGCGGAAGCAGGGGCAACCGACGGCAAACCGAATCGAACTGGAAGCCTGTTTCAAGGCATCGTTTTCTTTGGTTCGTTTCTGGTCCTGATTGTAATGTTAGTGCCGCCGATCAGTTTCACGCCGTTTCGTGCCGTCAGTTTTGGACTGATCGCGATTCTGGTTCTGAGCGTCTTCAGTAAACACACCTGGATCGGTTCGCAGACGCTCAAAGATCTGGATACGAATGCGGTGGCGAAAGTCATAGCGCGATATTTCGCGGGCGTCGTCGAAGCGATGGTGAAAGCGACTCGCGGTGGCGTCGCTCTGGTCGTTGCCTCATGTTGTGTTGGCGTCATTCTGGCGATCGTGGACTTGACTGGAATCGGTGCCACACTGCCATCGAAAGTTTTGGCACTGTCCGGCGAGAGTCCGATTTTGGCTTTGTTACTACTGATGGTCTCGACGATTATTCTTGGCATGGGATTGCCGTCGGCTGTTTGCTACTTATTGATGGCGATCCTTGTTGGCACCGTGTTGACTCAGCTCGATACCGCTCCGCTGGCGGCTCACTTGTTCATCTTCTACTTCGGCATGATGTCGATGGTCACGCCGCCAGTCGCGCTAGCTGCTTACGCGGGAGCCGCGATTGCCAAAGCGGATGTGATGAAGAGCGCCTTCGCTGCGTTTCGGTTTGCGTTGGTTGGCTTCGCCCTGCCCTTCGCATTCGTGCTCAGCCCCGAACTGATTTTGCTGACTCCTGACAACCAGCCAGCCAGTATCGTGACGGTGGTTTCCAGTGTTGGTTTGACGTTGGTTGCGATCCTTGGGCTGGCGGCGGGCATCGCCGGGTTTGCCTTCACTCGATTGGGTGAGATGACGCGAGCGGTTTTGGTTTGTGTCAGTTTGGTGGTTTTCTTCTGTCGGCTTCAGGGCATTGAGCTGTTGATTCAATCCGGGGCTGTGATTGCGATTGCGGCGATTGTTGCGGTGAATTTTAGAAGTAAGCGCTGAATCCCAACCCGATGCGCTTTGAAGTTGCAGTGTTTCGTGCTGAAAGCACGGCATGCGTTAGCCATTCGAGCTGAGGTGGCATAAGCCTCTGGCTTGTGATCGTGTTTAGTGCGCAAAGCACGGCATGTATTAGCATGGACGCAAGTCCGTGGAATCGTTTTCTAAGCTTACGCGTCGGGTTTGGTTTGCGTCGGGATTTGACTTTCCGAATGGCGGATTTTTATCATGGCGATGCGAACGACCACTCGCTTGCGCTTCGGGCTTGTATTTTTCAAGAACGACCACTCGCTTGCGCTTTTTGATGTTGCGCGTTTTTCAAGATTGGTAGTCATTTCCATGGCAAATGATTTGTGAAAGTCGCAATTTCAAACTTAACCAGATAGTCGCCTTTCGCTCCGCGAAAGTGTGTCAAACGCTACTTTCGCGGAGCGAAAGGCGACAATGGCGCAACATCAAAACTTGCGCTTCGGGCTTGTACTTTTCGATCTCAAGTCGAGTATGATAGCGGTTGCCCTGCTGACGATTTAGCGAGTCTTCCATGAAGAAGAACTTCTGCAACCGAACAAGACGCGAATTTCTCTGGCAAGCCGGAGGCGGTTTTACCGGTCTGGCGATGGCTGGAATGCTCGACCAGAAATTCCTCGCGGCGCAAACTCAAAAAGCAGACGGAGTCACCGACTGGGAGAATCCACTGCGGGCGAAAGCTCCCCACTTCACTCCCAAGGCCAAGTCGGTCATCTTTCTTTATATGTACGGCGGCCCCAGCCACATCGATACGTTTGACTACAAACCAAAGATGTACGGCATGGACAACAAAACGATCGACGTAAAAACGTTTGGTCGCGGCGGTCACAAAAACAAAGGTCGCATCGTTGAGCCACGTTGGAAATTCAAGCAGTACGGTCAGTGCGGCAAATACGTTTCTGACCTGTTTCCGCATCTTGGAAATCAAGTCGACGACATCGCGTTCGTGCACTCGATGGTTGCCGATTCGCCGATTCACGGGTCGGCAATGTTGCAGATGAACACGGGGAAGATTCAATCAGGAAGTCCCTGTCTTGGGTCGTGGGTCAACTACGGGCTTGGAACGGTCAACGAAGACTTGCCAGGCTTTGTTGTGATGCTGGATCATCACGGCGGACCAATCTCGGGCCCCAAGAACTGGCAAAGCGGCTACATGCCGGCGACATATCAGGGTGTCGTCGTTCGAAGCAAAGGTGCTCCGATTCTTGACTTGAATCGTCCGGATCACATCAGCGACAAAGTCCAGCGCAGGATGTTGGACTCGCTGCGAGACTACAACCAGGATCATGCTGATGCGAATCCTGGTAACTCGGAACTTGCCGCTCGAATCGCCAGCTACGAACTTGCGTATCGCATGCAGTCAACTGCTCCGGAAGCCGTCGACATCAACGATGAATCGAAAGCAACGCATGAGCTATACGGTCTCAACGACAAACGTACCGAGTACTTTGGTAGACAGTGTTTGATGGCTCGTCGGTTGGTTGAACGCGGCGTGCGTTTCATTCAAGTTTACTCCGGCGGAGCACACAACGATCACAATTGGGACGCTCACGGTGACTTGGTCAAGAACCACAACCTGCACGCTGGAGCCACCGACAAACCGATCGCAGGATTGCTTCAGGATCTGAAACGACGTGGAATGCTCGAGGACACGTTAATCGTTTGGGGTGGCGAATTCGGGCGCCAGCCAACCGCCGAATACGAAAGCGGAACCGGTCGCGACCACAACGCTTACGGATTCACGATGTGGCTGGCGGGCGGTGGAATCAAAGGCGGCGTGAGCTTCGGGAAGACCGATGAGCTTGGTGCTGCGGCGGTCGAAAATCGAATGCATGTGAAGCGAGTTCACGCCACGATTCTGCAGCAGTTGGGACTCGATCCGAATCGATTGAGCTACTTTTATGGCGGGCTCGATCAGCGGCTGGTTGGCGTCGAAGGTGCGAAGCCGATCGAAGAATTGATTGCCTAGGTGCGTAGTTTCTTGTTCGCAATACAAGCCCGAAGCGCAAGCGAGTGGTTTCCAGCATGCAAAAAACCACTCGCTTGCGCTTCGGGCTCGTATTTGCACTGTTTTCCCCGAACCTTTCCGCACATATCCTCTCCGAGTCTATCAATTTAACAGAGAGGCAAATAAACTCACGGAATGAATGAAAGAAAGAATATCCAGCAGATGGTGCTGGATGTCGTCCTGAACGACAATTATCAACCGCTCAAAATTCGAGCGATCGCTAAAAAACTTGACCTGCTCGATGAAGAGCGAGAAGTCAAACGGGCCATCAAGCGACTCATTCGCGATGGCAAACTCAAATGGGGTGACAAGCACCTCGTCATGAAGCCCAAAAAGGGCAAGCGTCCCGACAAAGTAAAAGATAAATCCGGGAAGAAGCTGAAACAGAAAGACAATGAAATCATCGGCACGTTTCGAAAAACGTCCGGAGGATTTGGATTCGTCACGCCGGAAAACTCAATCGTCACCGACCGCAGCGAAGACATCTTCGTGCCCAAGGCTCGCACTGGTGACGCGGCGCACATGGACAAAGTGCTGGTCAAGATTCCCAAGAAAAAGAATGACGATCCGCGCCGCAAGAAACGTGGCAAATTCGATGGCAGTACAGCCGGTCGAATCGTTCGTGTCATCGAACGCTACACGCATCGCTTCGTCGGAACGTATCGCGAATCAGGTGAGCTTGGGATTGTGATCGTCGATGGCGATACGTTTGAGCTAGGGATTCTAGTCGGCGATGCGGGTGCGAAAGCTTGCAAGCCAGGCGACAAAGTCGTCATTGAAATGGCGAACTTTCCTTCGGCTCATACTCCCGGCGAAGGCGTGATCGTTGAAGTGCTTGGCGATCGAGGCCAGCCTGGTGTCGACACGCGAATGATCGTTGCCGAATATGGATTGCCGGAAGAGTTTCCCGAAGCGGTCCTCGAAGATGCTCGTCGCCAAGCGGAAGCTTTCGACGAAGCCATCGGTGATCGAACCGACTTTACGGAGAAGACCGTCGTTACAATCGACCCGAAAACGGCTCGTGACTTTGACGATGCGATTTCGCTTGAACAAATCGAAAACGGCCACTGGTTGCTCGGCGTTCACATCGCCGACGTTTCGCACTTCGTTCCGTATCGAAGTGCACTCGATGCCGAAGCCTATGATCGCTCAACCAGCGTTTACTTGCCGGACAAAGTAATTCCGATGCTTCCGGAAGTGATCTCGAACAACTTGGCCAGTTTGCAACCGGATCGAGTCCGCTATTGCATGACGGCAGTCATCGAGTTCACCGATGAAGGTGTTCCGATCGGAACGGAACTGCATCGCGGTGCGATCAAGAGTGCTCATCGATTCAACTACGAAGAGATCGACGACTATCTCGAAAACGACAGGCCTTGGAAAAAGAAGCTGACTCCGGAAGTGTTCCAGATTGTTCGCGATATGCACACGCTGGCGATGAAGCTGCGATCACGTCGAATGGATCGAGGAGCCATCAACCTCGTGTTGCCGGAAATTCAAATCGAGCTCGACGACGACGGAAAAGTTTCTGGTGCTCATACTTCTGAGAACACCGAAAGCCATCAAGTCATTGAAGAGTTCATGTTGGCGGCCAACGAAGCGGTTGCTCAGCGGCTTGAAGATGAAAAGCTATTCATGATTCGCCGAATTCACGAATCGCCAACCGAAAAGAAATTGCAGGATCTAACTCACTTCGTGCAGAGCCTCGGCATCGATTGTACGAGCCTGAAAGATCGATTTGAACTCAAACGAGTCGTCGAAGCGTCTGAGGAAATGAAAGAGCAACACGCGATTCATTTTGCGGTTTTGCGAACGATGCAAAAAGCGGTCTACAGTCCGCTGGAGATTGGGCACTACGCATTGGCGAGTCCTGCTTATTGTCACTTCACGTCTCCGATCCGTCGCTATCCTGACCTTGTGATCCACCGCATGATCGGTGATCTGGTTGACGGCAAACGACCGAAGAGCAATTTTGATTCATTGGCTTCATTGGGTAAGCACTGCAGTAATCTCGAAAAACGTGCTGCCGATGCCGAACGCGAATTGAAGAAGCTGAAATTGCTCAGCTTCATGAGCGACAAGATTGGCGAAACGCTTTCAGGGATCATCACCGGCGTCGAGTCGTTCGGAATCTTCGTTCAAGGCGTCGAAATTCCAGCAGAAGGCATGGTGCCGATCGAAAGTTTGCCATCGGACAATTATTCCTATGAGCGATCTTCGCGAACGCTTAGTGGAGCCCGGAAGAACAATCAGTTCCGTTTGGGGGACGAGGTTGAAGTTGAAGTCGCGATTGTCGATTTGGACAAACGCGTTTTGGAGTTTCGTTTGGCCGGCGTCAAGCCTGGCAACAGTCGCCGTGCGAGCAAGAATCAAAAGCGATTCAAAGAGAAAACCGGTCGTGCGGAACCGTCAGCAAAAAAGGGACGGGATTCTAATGAGGACGCTCCACGCGAATGGAAGCCTCGCGAAAAAATCATTGGCGACAAGTCAAGAATAAAACCGAAGCGCAAAAGCAAAGGCAAGGGTAAAGGTAAAGACGACGAATTCGAGGATTTTGTTTGGGAAGAAGTACGCCGCAGCGGGAAGACTCGCAAGCAACGCGAGGCGGAGAAAGATAAAAAGTACAAACCCAAGAAGACAACCAAGTCCAAGAAGAGCAAGAAAGTTCAGGCTCAGAAGAAGAAGTCCAAGGATGCTGCCAAGAAGGCTGAACGCAAACGCAAGGTCACCAAAGCCAAGAAGAAGCAGAAGAAAAAAGGCAACAAGCGAAAGAAGAAGTCTCAGGGCGAATAGATTGTCGATACCGCCCGTGTTTGGGCATCAGACTTCAACGCATTGGATGCGACGGACAGCATCCTGAAGCGCGGTCCAGATTGCGACGGATGTTGCCGCGTTTGGATCACCAACTACGAAGTCGCGACATTCTTGCAGGAATGCCGTGCCGTTTTCGTAGTCATCGTCAATGTTTGCGTCAAACATCCAATTGTGCAATGCGATCCCAAGTGCTTCGATTGCTTCAGATTCGGTTTTGCCATTCCCGATTATTGGCTCAAACTCGCCAAGGCCATTGTCACATGTTGTTTCGGCGCGGAAGCTCATCGGTGTTTTCTGTTGTTAGTTCAAACGCCAGATCGTGTAGTTCAAAAACGTTGCGAAGCTGACCCACATCAAATACGGAACCAATAATCCTGCCGCCAATTTTGAATGTTGGTAGAACATGAAAATCGTCGCCGCGATCGACAGCCACAAAACCACGATCTCAATGCATGCCATGCCCATTTGTTGCATGCCAAAAAACAATACGGACCACAGCACGTTGAGCACCAAGTGAAACAGGAACCAACTGAGTTCAAGTTTCGCGTTCTTGAATCCTGATTTCTTCCAAACCAACCAGGCGGCAACGCCCATCATCAAAAACAGCGTTGTCCAAACGGGTCCGAAGATCCAGTTGGGTGGATTCCAGGTTGGTTTGTTGACTTCAGCAAACCATCCGTTAACGCTGGATGTCGTGGCAAGTGATCCCACAGCAGCCGCGAGAAAACAGACTCCAATCCAAGCCGCCAACCCGATCATAAGAGCCACGGTTGACTTCGGTGATTGCTGGCCGACTTCAGATTGTTGAATTGATGACATCGGCTACGCTTTTCCGTGAGCTGGAAAGGTCGTGTATCCTTCGGCTTCGTGGGAATACCACAGTTCCGGGCTCCCGGGATCGGTTAGCGGCCAGCCGTTTTGGAAACGTTCGACCAGGTCCGGGTTGCTGATGTAAGGTCGACCGAAGGCGATCATGTCGGCGTCGCCGTTTGAAATCGCGGCCTCTGCCGACTGCTGGTTATAGCCACAGTTTCCCATCAACGGTCCGGCAAACAGTTTGCGGAAGTCAGACAGAACCATTGCCTCGCCCTGTTCGTGAAAGCCGAATTCGAGGCCGTCGACTACGTGTAGATATGCAAGGCGATAGTTGTCCAATTGCTCCGCCGCGTAAGAGAATTGTTCGCGGTAGTCCGACGATCCCATGTCGTTGAAAATTCCGTTGGGCGACAAACGTACTCCAACTCGTTTCGCTGGGAACACGCTGGTCACGGCGTCGACGACTTCGCCCAGAAAGCGATAACGCTTCTCAATGCTGCCGCCGTATTCGTCATCGCGTTGATTTGTTTTCGACTGTAAGAATTGGTCGATCAGATATCCGTTGGCGCCGTGAATTTCAACGCCGTCGAAACCAGCCGACAACGCATTCTCCGCGGCAGTACGATACTGTTGAACGATGCCTGGGATCTCTTTCGATTCGAGAGCTCGTGGAATTTCGACGGGTTGCTTTCCGTTGGGAGTCCGAATTGGCTCTCCGTTGTCGATCGCGATTGCCGACGGAGCGACTGCCGGTTGCCCGTCATGAAAATCGCTGTGGGATGCTCGGCCCATATGCCAAAGCTGCAAGAACATTTTTCCGCCCGCTTGATGGACTGAATCGACAACTTTCTTCCAGCCCTGAACCATTTCATCAGTGTAGATGCCGGGAGATTGAACCCAACCGTTTGCCTGTGGAGAAATCGTGGTCGCCTCGGCGATGATCAAACCTGCTGATGCTCGCTGAGTGTAATACTCGGCCATCAAGTCGTTTGGAATTCGTGACTCACCGGACCTCGACCGCGTCAACGGAGCCATGATGACTCGATTGTTTAGCGTGAGGTCACGCAGCTGGAATGATTCGAGCAAGCTGCCGCTGGATGTTTCTGAAGACATGTTGAGATTCTGATTAGCGAGAAAAGTAAATGCGCCTGATTTTGTAGCAGAATCGTGCGCCTGCCGTAATGGACGCACCGTTAATACCGAAGAGGTTGTGAAGAGCCAACAGCAAACGTAAGCGGAATGGGCACAAGTATATGGTTACGCCCGAAAAACTTGCGGCCCGTAGACCAGCAGCAATGTGGTGAAGAAGCTGATCAGCGTCATCGCATAGATCCCAACCAAGTTCAGCACGGCCCAGCCGAATCCGCGAAAGCCTCTTGTCCAAATCAGATAAATCGGAACGAAAAGCATCCAGATCATCAACAATAGCTGCAGTGCAATTCTTGGGATCGGGTGTTTCCGGTGTATTGCGTCCAGCTGAACCCAATGAATTGCGGACAGTCCCACGCAACATGCAACTGTCCAGACCACGCTGGGGTTTGGTTCAAAGCACTGAACGATACCGTTAACGATCGACGCGAGATAAAGCATCACGATCGGAAACCTTCGGTATCTGGAATTCTTCTGTTTTAGTTTGTCGATCGGTTCCTTTTTCAAAAGAGTGTCTTATTGGCTCCAGCGGAACGAATTGAAAAAAACAGGCTACATGTCTCGTGCAAATGAATTTAGATAACCTCAAGTCGATTTGCAATCAAAAGTTGCCTTGATTCCCAAGCCATCGAGGGGGCTTTGCTCAACGCCGTGAAGGGTTTGGGCGTGGTAAAAACGAGGTCGGCATTTCTGGTAGGGGTCACCCGAGGCCTTACGGCCAACGGCTCACTTGCTTGTCTCTAATCGATGAGTGAGCCGAGGCGCGTAAGCGTCCGGGTTTCGCTTGGCAGAGAGCGATGCCTCCGATGAAATCTGGCATTTGAAAAAATGCTTTCACGTCGTTGGGCTTTTCCCTGTCGATTAATGTTTCAAAAAAATTGAAATTTCCTTGCATGCTGACTTTGAATTTCTTCAAATGGATTTCAGGAAACCTGCTTGTCCGAGGAAGGACCAAATATGATTCATTATTCTTGCGATCGATGTAATAAGTCTATCAACGCACGCGAAGAGATTCGCTACGTCGTTCGAATCGAAGTTCAACTTGCCGTTGGAGAGCGAGAGAACGGAGAGCTCGACGATGTCAGCCTCGAAGAGCTGGAGCAGATGCTTGGCGAGTTTGAGGACAGCGTCGACGAAGGCTTGGACGAAGCTGCAAGCGAAAAGACGTTCGATCTATGCAGCAGATGCTACAGCGAATACATCGACAATCCGCTGGCGATCGAGACGATGGGAATCGGATTCAGTAAGAACTGATCACTCGCGTTAGGGCGACAGACTCGCCTACTTCGAAGCGTTCGCATCAAAGGCGCGACCCGAAAAGATACTGACCTCTTCCCGATTGTTCAGGAAATTGTCTTTGTCGATCTGATAGAGCCTTTGTCCCGTCGGCGTCGGATATTCGCTCGTCAAACACGCTTGGCACAGTCCGTCAGCTGGAATGCCAATCGCACGAGCAATCGACTCGATCGGCAAATAACGCAGCGAATCACAGCCCAGCTTGGCCGCCATTTCGTCCTGCATCGCATCAGTGACTTCTTCACCCGGCGGGCAAAACTTCGGCGCGAACAATTGACGAATCGTTGACATGTCGATGCCGTAATAACACGGCGCCATGATCGGCGGACACGCCACACGAACGTGAATTTCTTTTGCTCCGCCTTCATCACGGATACGCTGCAGCAGTGCTTTCATGGTTGTTGAACGCACGATCGAATCTTCGACCAGCACAACGCGTTTGCCTTCCATGACTTCACGCAGTGGCGTGTACTTGATCTTGGCTTTGTGAGCACGAGTTTCCTGTGACGATTCAATGAACGTTCGGCCGCTGTATCGATTGCGGATCAATCCTTCGCGGGATGGAATTTGCATGTGGAAAGCCATTGAGTCCGCGGCGGCTTTCGAAGTATCAGGAACGGGGACGACGATGGTGTCATCATCGACTTCGAACAGCTTCCACTTTTCACGTTCCAGATCAGCCAGTTCGCGGCCGAGTTCCGTGCGTGTCAGATAGACGCCACGATCATCAAGCCGACTGGCGACGTTAGCGAAATAGATCCACTCGAAGAAGCAGTGAGCCTGTCCAGGATTTTCTGCGAATTGCGTGACCTTAATTTTTCCGTCAACGATCGTGATCGCATGTCCGGGCTTGAGCGATTCAATTTCGCTGCGGTCAAACCCAAGGTTCACCAATGCGACGCTTTCGCTGGCAGCCGCAAACAGTGAACCTTTCACGGCGTAGCACATGGGTTTGATGCCCAGCGGGTCGCGAGCGATCAACATTTCGCCTTTGGCGTTCACGTAAGCCAACGACCAAGCGCCATCGAGCCGTTTCGAAACGTTTGCGATCATGTCGACCAGCGAAATCTGCGAATCATCCATCAGCTGCTTGGAAAACTCGTGCATCAGGACTTCGGTGTCAGAATTGCGAACCAGATGGTTGTCAGGTTCCTTCAGCAGTTCGTCTGCAAGTTCGTTGTAATTCGCCAGCTGGCCGTTGAAAGCAAAAGAAAACCAACGGCGTTGGTTAAAGTTGTGATTTTCGAATGGCTGCGCGTAACTTTTGTCGTCGGCTCCGCAGGTTGCGTATCGCACGTGCCCAATCGCCACCGGACCGCCGTATTTGCTCATTAAGTTTTGAGCTTTCGCTTTGTGGGACAGTCGAAAGACTTCTTGGACGCTGCCAATGTCGCGGTAGGTGTCCAGCAATTGGCGGTTTTCAGCCTGCGTGTTGAATCGAGTAATCCCTGCCGAAAGCTGGCCTCGATTCTGCATATCAAGCAGCATCCTAACGATCAGCGACGACGCTTGATCGGGGTTCGCACCCGGGCAAAGCTCACTGGCTTCGCTGCCGGGCAAATGATAAATCGCCGCAACGCCACATTCGTGGAAAAGTTCACTCATTGACTCTTTGTCCCGGATTGTTCACGAGGCGCCAAACATTGATAAAAAACCCCCGAATAATTGGGGCTCGATCTCGAGAGGCCGCATCATAAAGTGGCTCTGCAAAACCCTCAACCGGAAGAATGGTGATCGAGACAGATAAGTCAAATTTGCGGCGCGACAGTGCCGTGGTGGCGCGGGCGAAATTTTCGTAGCATGAATCGGAGGAATCACAACCCGAAGCGTGAGCGAGGTGCCAAAAGTAGCCCGTACCTCGCTTACGCTTCGGGTTGTGATTGTTATCACTAACAGAAGACTTTCATCAACCCTATCGACAGAACCATCATGAGCGAATTTGATCAATGGATCGCCGATCGCACCCGCAACTTTGACTCCAGCGGCATTCGCAAGATGTTCGACCTAGCGGCCAAGCTGGAAGATCCGATCAACCTTTCGATTGGCCAACCGGACTTCGACGTGCCGCCTCCGATCAAAGAAGCGTTGGTCAAAGCGATTCAGGATGGCAAGAACGGCTACACGCTCACGCAAGGCATCACTCCGCTACGTGAGAAAATTCAAGGCATCGTCGATGACGAACACGGCCATTCGGATCGGCAGGCTTTTGTCTGTTCGGGAACCAGCGGCGGTTTGATGCTGTCGATCATGGCGACCGTCAATCCAGGCGACGAAGTGATCTACTTCGATCCTTTCTTCGTGATGTATCCCGCGATCATCGAGCTTGCTCAGGGCAAATCCGTTCCGGTCAGTATCTATCCTGATTTCAAAATCGACATCGAGAAAGTCCGCGCTGCGATTACGGATAAAACAAAGCTGATCATTCTTAACAGTCCTTCGAACCCGACGGGCGTCTGTTTCTCGGAAGAAGAAATCAAAGCTGTCGCGGAGCTTGCCGCTGAAAAAGGCATTTGCCTCGTATCAGATGAGATCTACAGCAAGTTCGTTTACGACGAGCCTTATGTTTCGGCTGCGAAATACAATCCAGACGCGATCGTGATCGATGGGTTTTCGAAGACTTACGCGATGACGGGATTGCGACTGGGATTCGTTCATGCTCCCAAGGCTTTAGTGGAAACGATGCTGAAGATTCAGCAGTACACTTTCGTTTGTGCTCCGGCGTGTGCGCAGTGGGCAGGTGTTGTGGCGTTGGACTACGACATGACTCCGTACGTTGATGCCTACCGCGCGAAACGAGACCGCATCATTGAAGGCATCGGTGACAAGTACGAGATCGTTAAACCTGGCGGCGCGTTCTACGTCTATCCAAAGTTGCCTTGGGGCGACGGCGGGAGCTTCGTGGAGAAAGCCATCGAAAACAACTTGATGGTGATTCCTGGCAACATCTTCAGCGGGCAGGACACTCACTTCCGGATTTCATATGCTGCCAGTGCGGAGAAGCTGGAAGCGGGAATCGAAGTGCTCAATCGTCTGGCAGATGAGAAAAATTAGGAATTACGAATTGAGAATTAGGAGTTTTTGGTTGCGATGAAAGAGGACAATGTCGTCCAGAAAAAGAGTTATGCCTTCGCGGTGAGAATTGTGAAAGTTTATCAGCACTTGGCTGAATCCAAGCGAGAGTACGTGTTGAGCAAGCAGCTATTGCGGAGCGGAACTTCGATCGGAGCCAATGTTGAAGAAGCGATTGGTGGCCAGTCCGGCAAGGATTTTTATGCAAAACTGAATATTTCCTACAAAGAGGCTCGCGAGTCTCACTACTGGATTCGACTTCTTCGCGACACCGAATACCTCACAAAAAATCAATCTGATTCACTTTTGCAAGACGCAGAGGAGCTGTTGAAGATCATTGGGAGCATCCTCAAAACACTTCGAGAGAAAGATTAGGAATTGGAAATTGAGAATATGGCATGTCAAATACCTAATTCATAATTCGTAATTCCAAATTCCACCTATGTCTGAACAAGCAACCAATCAATGGACCCTTCAGCGTTTGCTGGAATGGACGACCACTCACTTCAATGAGGCCGGTTCTGATTCGTCGCGACTTGATGCGGAAGTATTGTTGGCTGAGGCGCTGCAGTGCCAGCGAATTGAACTCTACACTCGCTTCGCCGAAGTTCCCCCTGCTGAGCCGTTGCAGAAGTTTCGCGATTGGGTGAAGCGTCGAGCTGCCGGCGAGCCGGTGGCGTATCTGGTTGGGCACAAAGAATTCTATTCGCTGAAATTCAAAGTCACTTCGGCGACGCTGATTCCGCGTCCGGAAACGGAACACCTGATCGTGGCGGCGCTTGAGGTTTGCAAAGGATACGAAAAACCGATTCGCATCATCGACGTTGGCACTGGAAGCGGCTGCATCGCCGTGACGATGGCGACTCAACTGGACAAAGACTACGTCATTGCGGCGACCGACATTTCGCTAGATGCACTGGCAGTCGCACGTGAAAACGCGGAAGCTCACGAAGTCGATTCGAGGATTCGATTCTATGAAGGTGATTTGCTGGATGCGCTTCCCGAAGGAAGCAAGCCGGTTCACTTGATCGTCAGCAATCCTCCGTACATCGGGCGATGTGAGGTGGATACGGTCGAAGCAACCGTGAAGGATTTCGAACCCGACGCAGCACTTTTCGCTGGCGAACAGGGGACGGAAATCATCGAACGTTTGATTCCTCAAGCAGAAAAGATGTTGCTGCCCGGAGGCCATTTGATTTTCGAAGCCAGTGACTCGACGATGGACCGGTGTGTTGAACTGGTGAACCAGTCGGCACTGGAGTTTGTCGAAGTCATCAATGACTACGCGGGTTTGAAACGAATCTTGGTCGCAAAACAGAAAGCTTGAGAGACTCGCTATGGCTGATGTTGATTTGGAAGACGACTACGACGAAGGTTTTGAAAAACGCGATGTGCAGAAAATGTTGCTCAAGAGCTTCATGGTTGTCGTCTTTTGCTACACGCTGTTCATGACCGGCATGGCGGTGATCCTGTGCACCGTATTTTATGAATTTGCTCAAGCCGCGACGCTCGTTGAAGACGAATTTGTTCGCGAGCTCAATGAAAACTCTGCTGAGCTATTCAAGCGCAGTCGATATTTGCCGTTTGTTGCTTTGTCATCGCTGTTCAGTTTTGGTTTGGGTTGGTTGGTCGTTCGGTTGGCTCCATTTTCAAAAATGGTGCATGCCGCGGCTTTGGTATTGCTCGTGGCGGCAACGATGTTCGTGTTCGCGACGGGTGAAAAAACGCCTGCCGAACTGCAGCGTGTGGCGATGATCATGGTCGCTGCCGGACCGATTTCGTTGCTGATTGCTGCTCGGTTGGCCAATGGCGGCGGATCAGGAACGAGTGAAGAAGAATCGAGTACTGAGTACTGAGTACTGGGTACTGGGTATCGCACTGCACACTGAAAACTGCACACTGAAAACTTCACACTAACCCCCCCCATGAACGTCAAGCTACTTTGTCGACTCCTTGGAATTCTCGCGTCGTTGATCGGCAGCGTGATGCTACTGAGCCTGATTTGGGCCAGTCCTGCGATCGGCTTTCACACGGACGCGATCGTCGAACACACCGCTTGGGAAACGACCGGCATTCGCGGACTTGTCTTGAGTTCGATCATTTCGTGGGCCGTCGGTGGACTGTTGATGTGGTTCGGTCGTGGCGCCGACAAGAAACTGTTTCGCAAGGAAGCCATGGCGGTTGTTGGCCTCAGTTGGATTCTTGCGACCGTGCTCGGTGCCCTGCCCTATGTGCTTTCCGGAACCAGCCGCGGACCTTCGTTGCGGTACTTTGATCGCGGCGAACAAGTTGAACCGTTATTGTTGTTGAGTAATCATCGGGCGAACTTTTGGAGTGCGTGGAGCGATTCGGATGGCCATTCGCGATCAGAATACAAAGTGCTTGAAGCTTTATGCGGATCGTCGGCCAGAGGGCTTTCGCGCAAGGAGCTGATTGCAGAAACTGGCTTGAGCAATGCGCCTGAGATTTTTGGTCTATTGAAAACGAATCTCGATTTGGGAAAATTCCTGATTGGGCCAGGTGACATTCAAAATGCGCCGTCGGATCGAGCCTCTCACTTTCGGCAGCGATGGGTGAAGATGGGTTTGGTCGATTCGATGTTTGAATCGCAATCGGGATTCAGCACCACCGGCGCGACGGTGCTGAACGATCTCGAAGACCCCCACCTCGTCCCGCATTGCATTCTGTTCTGGCGATCAAGCACGCACTTTCTTGGCGGGCTGGGCATCATTGCATTGTTTGTGGTTCTATTGGGTCAAGGCTCTGCCGGCAAATCGCTCATGCGAGCAGAAATGCCAGGTCCAACGCAAGAGAGTCATAACTCCAAGATGCAGCATACGGCGTGGCTGTTCGCTGCGACGTATGCGGTTTTGAACGTTGTGTTGGCGATCATTTTGTTCTTCCTGGGCATGAGTGTTTTCGACGCGATCTGCCACGCCTTCGCAACGATGGCGACTGGCGGGTTTAGTACTTACAACGCAAGCCTTGGCCATTTTGTAAAGGACGGCGTCAATGGACGGACGATCGAATACGTGGTGATGCTGTTCATGATGCTGGCCGGCACGAACTTTACGTTGCTGCTGATTTCGGTGATGGGCAATCCGTGGCAGCTGCTGAAAGATGTCGAATTCAAAACTTATGTTGGGATCATTTTTGGTGTTGCGATCGCGATCATTTCGCTGGGGATGATCAAGGGCGATGCGGGATTCGGCGGAATCGAAGAAGCGTTTCGTAACGGCCTGTTTCAAGTGATCACGATCATCACGACAACGGGATTCGGAACGGCGGACTTTGATCAATGGAATCACTTCAGTCGAGGAGTCCTGTTTGTGCTGATGTTTGTCGGCGGTTGTGCCGGCAGCACCGGTGGTGGCATGAAGGTGATTCGCTACGTGCTGTTTGCGAAAATTTTACGGATTGAAATCGAAGAGGCTTACCATCCAAAGATTGTCCGGCAGTTGCGGATCGGCGACAAGCCGCTCGAAGATCAAAGTTTGCGTCGATCGATCATGGTCTACTTCAGTTTGATCGCGGCGTTGTTTGCGTTTGGGTTTCTGTTCGTGGTCTTCGTTGAACCAGATTTGACTTGGGGAGCCAACGCGGACAACAAGCTGATCGATTCGGCGAGTGCGGTCGCTTCCACGTTAAACAACATTGGTCCAGGATTGGGCTTGGTTGGTCCGACGCAGAACTATTCCTGTTTTGGCGCGATCAACAAAGTTCTATTTATCGGTTTGATGATGCTGGGCCGATTGGAAATCTTTCCGATCATCGTTTTGTTTGCTCCTCGATTCTGGCGTGATCAATGATGAGCGAATCGATCGAGCAAACCGATGCGGCGTCCCATTTTTGGGAGTACTATCGGATCAACTTCAAGCTACATGTTGTATTCCTATTGATGTCCGCGGCCGTGCTGCTGTGTTCGGTGTTGATGACTTCTCATGGCGAGTCCACGGTCCGTGTTCCGGGCGTTGCGTTTCAAATGCCGGAGACCTGCATGTCGCGACGTGTTTGGGGGATTGACTGCCCGGGCTGTGGATTGACGCGTTCGTTTATCTCGATGAGCCACGGACAATTCGGTCGCGCGTTTTCATTTAATCCGGCTGGGCCGATCGTCTACTTGTTTGTGTTGGTTCAAATTCCTTGGCACCTATATCAAATGTTTCGGCTGTGGAAATTCCGACGACCGGTTGAGTCCGTTTGGTTGTATTCAGGGCTGTTTCTAATCAGCGGCGCGGTTTTGATTCAATGGCTGTGGCGATTTTCGCAAGGAGATTTGTTTTGAAATCGATTCAATTGGCCGACGGTAGAAAGATGAGCTTTCTGCATCACGTTTGCGAAAAAGAGGATGTGCCGACGATCGTTTTTGTACACGGCTTTCCACTGGATCATTCGATGTGGATGGGGCAAATGCCGCTGCTGGAACAGGCTTCATTGCTGATGCCGGACTTGTTTGGATTCGGAGCCAGCGATCCTATCGCAGAAGGTGCCTCCATGAGTAGCATGGCCGATGATGTGGCGGGCTTGTTGGAGAGGCTTGGCATTGAGAAAGTCATCTGGTGTGGGCTTTCGATGGGCGGCTATATCGGCTGGGAGTTCGTGAGGAATCATGAAAGGAAGCTGGAAGGATTGATCTGCTGTAATACGCGCGCTTCCGCAGATGACGAATCGACTGCACGGGCACGTCGGTTCGCGGCATCGCAAGTGATGAAGACGGGAGCCGGGCCAGTCGCGGAAGTGATGCGAGGCAAGCTCTTTTCAGATTCGACGATCATGGAAAAGCCCGAAGTCGTCGATTCGATCATCAAGGTCATATGCAATTCGGCACCTGAGACAATCGCGGCAGCTCAGATTGCGATGTCACAGCGAAATGACTTTTTAGGACTGCTTTCTGAGATCAATATCCGAACCCTTGTTATCGCCGGGTCTGAAGACCCGATCACTACCGCAAGCGAAATGCAGCGGATGTCGTTCGAAATACGGGGAGCTACGTTCGTGGAGTTGTCAAAGGCTGGGCACATGTCGCCGCTTGAGCAACCGTTGCTTTTTAACCGTGCTCTGATTCATTGGCTCAATTTCTAGAGCCCGAATGCCTTGTGTTGCTGCTTGCCGATTTGGCTTTTGTGAGATGGATTACCGCCACGAGGAAAAGTCAATTCCGAAGGTAGGAATGCTCACGGTAGAGACACTCTTTTCAATAACGGGTTGAGCACACGCCGAAAAGGCAAGTACTGTATTCGTTCATTCATCCCACTGCAGCAAGATTGCTGCTGCCCCATCACAACAGGAAAAAAAACCATGAAGAAACTATTTTTTGCAATCTGCGCGATTGCTGTTGCTTTCACTGCCTGCGAAGCTCAAGCTCAAACCAGCTTCCGAGTAGAAGTTACCAATGGCACAAACACTGATTTCTTTGCAACTCCAGTATGGTTTGGATTGCACAACGGTGGATTTGACTTCTTCGACGTTGGCTCAGCTGCCTCGAATCAACTCGAAACTATCGCCGAGCTTGGAGATGCGGCTCCACTTGTTAGTCAATTTGAAGATGACCCTTCTTCGCCTGGCAACATTAACGACGTAATTTTCGGTGGTGCCACTGGCGTTCCTCCGATTGCTCCAGGCGAAACAGCCTCTGGCTCGTTTACCCCAATCAATCCGGCAAACTATCAATACTTCAGCTACGCATCGATGGTTGTTCCAACGAACGACACCTTCATTGGTAATGATGATGCAATGGCTCACCAGATTTTTGATAGCTCTGGAAACTTCCTTGGTACAAACGGTGTTTTTGAAATCTTGGTCACAAACATCTATGACGCGGGAACTGAAGTTAATGATGCAGGTGTTGACGGTGGTGCCGCATTCGCTGCAGGTCGCGTCGGAACGGAAGGTGCTACTGAGGGCGGGCTAATTAGTGACGCTGGCGATCTATCACTGTTCCAGGGATTGAATACTCCTAACGGCTTCGCCATCAACGACACGACGCTGGGTGCTGGCGAAGCATTCGCAACTATCCGAATCGTCGCCGTTCCAGAGCCGACAAGCCTCGGATTCCTTAGCCTTGGTCTTGGTGGTTTGTTCCTGCGTCGCCGCAGAAGCTAGACGTAGAAGAACCTCGTTTATCTCCGACGAGACTTGGATTTAACGCAGTTGCTTGATCAATCGACTTGGTCAAGGAGCTGCGTTTTTTTGTGCTTAGACTGATGCTGAGACTGCAGTCGCCAACTACTGAACTTCACCGTTGTTGATCGTAGAAAGTGCTTGATACGCTGGCATTTCAATCGCCTCGTAGATGAATGAAACGTGGCCATCACCGTATGCGAAATTGGCTCCGCCGGGATGCGAGCTGGCGAAAGCACCGTTGCGGAGTTCAACAACGATCCCGTCGCCCGGAACAGTGTTAAGAGGATTAGTTGTTGTTCTTAGGCAATCGCTGTTTGCGATCGCATAGCTCCAGACGTTTGATGATTCGTGAGTGTCTGGCCGGACAACTTCGCCTGCCAAGAATGTGTTCGAGAGCCCATCTCGTATGTCCGCCAATCTGATCTGCGTGTGATAGAAGAAGGCTCCATCGTTTTTGTACTTGGTCACGTGAACAGGATTGTCGGGTCCAAGTGAACCGCTTGAAAACGCGTACGACGAAGCTGCCGCGATTATTGGTCGATAAACGTCGCTTTCTTTCTTGCCGTTTTCAGATGGGCACCAATAGACAGGTAAAAATTCCTGAACGCCGGAACGCTTTCTTGGAAAGTTTTGCCACCATTCAAGATCGTCCACATCCCGATTCCAGAGTCCACCATTCTCCAAATCCAATTGTTGGCTCAGGTTGTTCAGCTCAAGCTGTGGCAGAATTGATACAAAGCCGCTGGCTCCATTTTTTTCTTCCGATGTGAGCCCTGCGTGGCATTGAGAAACCGACATTTGTTCTCCAATGTCGTCGCATCCGACTCTGCCCGGAGGAAGCTTCATGTTTGCGGATTCGTAATTTAGTACTGCCAACCCGATTTGTCGCATGTTGTTCATGCATGTGACTCGCCTTGCAGCCTCCCTAACGGACTGTACGGCCGGAAGGAGCATGCCGATTAGAACGCCAATAATTGCGATTACGACAAGGAGTTCGACGAGTGTGAATGCGTTCCTGGTTGCGCTTTTTTGCGATCTGGACATGATTCCGTTTGTGTAGTTTGTGCTTCAATTGGAGGTAATGAATACGGGTTAAATTCGTCTAAAATCCAAATCACTGAAAGGATTTTCGCGTTTCAGGACATTGGTTCTTTGTATGACGCATCATTAGCCTACTCGTTTACCAGTGAAAAGTTCAGAATTTCGGACACTCAATTGCAGCAGCGAAAGCTCCAATCCACGCGTCAGTTTGCAATCGCTTGCAGCAATGCGCAGTCGCGGTTGATCTGCATTGCGTTCGGAATTACCGGGAATCGCGAGGATGCGGAAGACGTTGTCCAGCAGGCGATCACGATTGCGATTGAGAAAAACCAATCGTTCGATTCGGAATTTGGGTTCATCGGTTGGTTGTCAGGAATCGTTCGGAATTGTGCATTGAATCACAGAAGGAAACTGATTCGCCGAAAAACTCGAGCGACGGATCCCGTTAGTTTGGTTGCTGTGGAGGGCGAGTTGCCGATGACGAGCCCAATCGATCATGGAACGGGCGAGATTTTGGCGAACCAACAATCGTTCGATGATGAGGTGCATTCGGCGCTGGGGCAAATTTCCCCACAGGCGAGAAGTTGTTTGATGCTGAGGACGATCGAGGGGATGAGCTACAGGGATATCTCGAAGCTGATGGATATTCCTGAGGGAACGGCGATGAACATGGTTCACCGTAGCAAGAAAAAGCTGAGAGAGATTTTGACTTCGGAGTGTGACTCATGAACCAGAATTCATTCAGCAGTTTAAGGGGAGTCGAAAAATGAGTTCAGACGAATCAAACGACTTTCAGTTGGACCAATATCTTGATGGGCTTATGTCTCCTCAAGACAGCGCTGATTTTCTGCGAACAGTCGACAGTGGCTCGCTGGAAACGACGAAGAGTTTCCAGCGTCGGATTGATGATTCGTTGAGGCGACTCGTTGCAACTGAACCTTTGAATGAAGTTGACATCGAACGACGATTCGTCGAGGCTCACAATGCGACGCAAACTGTAGAGCCTGCTAAAAAGGTGGCGACAGGCTTGTTGAGTCAGTCTTGGGTTCGGGTGGCGGTTGCTGCTGCGGTTTTGTTGGCTGCGAGTCTTGGGATTTGGCTTGGTTCTGGCCCCAATATTATCGAGCCGGACTTCAAGCCGCGTTCGCTGGCATCGATTTATACCGAAACGGTTGACCGCGGATTCAGGCCTTACTATTTCTGTGACGACGATGTGCGGTTTGCAGAAACGTTCCAAACGCGTTTGGGACAAGCGTTGGCGCTTGCGGAATTGCCAGCCAATTCGGAGATGTTGGGCATCTCCTATCTTGGCGGAATCAGTCGCAAAGCGACGGCGATGTTATGCAGAGTCGACGGACAGAATGTGTTGATTGTCGTAGCTCGCGCTGGGGAACCTGGTGAAGCTGTGGCGACTGCTGATGTGGATGGTGATGGCCTGAATATCTTCGTTGCGGAAAAGAACGGTTTGGTTTTCTGTGAAGTGACGCCATTGGAATCGTCGCAAATGATTGAGCACTTCAGGTTCATTGATTGATGGGCTCCTTTCTCAGTTCACTTTTGTGCAAGCCTTCACACCCAAGGATGCGATTCGCTGTTGATGCAAGAAAAAGTGGTGCCGGCGACATTCTTTGAATGAGTTCACTCTCGAACGAGCTCATCGCAGGAAACATCAAGCCTGACATCCAGAACTGCGAGGGGGCGCTTTCCAATGAAGTCATTCGTGGAGAGCGTCCCGTTTTCTTGAAGCTTCACTGTCATGAATCACACAGAACGAAACGGATTCGAATAGAGGTGCAATCGATTTGGCAGGTTACGACATTGGCTTGATGAGAACCGAGCCCAGCTCCTTCGGGACTCACAACTCTCACACGACAACACAATAGAAATAAGGTGTACAACAATGAAGAACACTCAATGGATTTCAAGCATCATGCGATCGCTGGTTCCAACAAAGTCGCGTAAGACGCGACGAACGATCAAGGCAAACGGACTCACGATTGCATCTTTGGAGCAGCGGAACTTGCTTGCTTCAGTCAGTTTTGACGCAGGGGCTGGAGTCATCTCATTCACAGCCGATGCTGGCCAGGCAGATATCGTTTCCGTTAGTTCTCCTGCGACGGACTCGTTGCAGATTCAGGTTGGAGCCGGCGATTCGTTGGTGCTGCAAGGCGACGCCGGTGGCAACGCAGACTTTGTTCTTGGCCAGACAACCACTGCGGACGATACGCTGACAATTGATCTTTCCAACATCATGGTAAGCGAGCTGAATTTTGATCTGATGGATCTTGATGACGTGTTTAGTGTTACAGGAACTGCAGGCATTGAGAGTTTGACGGTTGTTGGCGGCGCAGGGGATGATGTTCTTGATGCTTCCGCGATTGCGACGGGAGTCAGCTTCTTTGGTAACGGTGGTGGTGACACGCTGACCGGCGGCTCCGGAAACGATGTGCTCGCTGGTGGTGGCGGAACGGATGTCATCGATGGTGGCGAAGGCAACGATACCAACTCGTTCCAAGGAATCGGCGTCGGAGTGGTTGCGACCGTTAACGCGGACGGAACCGGTACGGCCAGTTACGCTTCGGTTTCTGAAACGTTTACTGGAATTGAAAACCTGACAGGATCCGAAAACAACGATGTGTTGATCGCGACAGGTGCAGCGGCCAACATTCTTCTGGGGCAAGGCGGCGATGATGTTCTTGCTGGCGGCGGCGGAACGGATGTGATCGACGGTGGCGAGGGGACGGATACGAATTCATTTGCAGGCATCGGGCTGGGAGTAACGGCAACGATCAATGCTGACGGAACAGGAACAGCAGCCTACGGTCCAGTGACGGAATCGTTCGTCAACATTGAAAACCTGACGGGTTCAGATCAAGCCGACAACTTGACTGGAAACGATTCGGTCAACGTGATCGATGGCGGCCTTGGTGATGATACGATCGCTGGCCTTGGCGGCGACGACTTGCTGTTTGGTGGTTCGGGCGACGACACGATTTTTGGCGGCGATGGTGATGACCGAGTCGTTGGCGGTTTTGGTGATGACAACATTCAAGGCAACGATGGCAATGACTCGTTGATTGGAAGTGGCCAGATCGAAATTCGCGTCACCAATCTTGCTGGAGTTGATGGAAGCTTGCTGACTCCAGTCGTTGTTGCGACTCAAAACGGAATCTATGACCAATTTGATGTCGGCAGCGCGGCTTCGGAGAATATTGAGCGTCTTGCGGAAGATGGAACGACTGGGCCACGAATCGCAGCAGCACTTAACAGCGGAGGAGTTGGCGAAGCTCAAGCAACGGCTGGCGGACCGCTCGCTCCAGGTGAAAGTCGCGTGTTGACTTTCTTCGCGGATCCGTCAGATCCGTTGACTCAGTATTTGAGCTACGCATCGATGGTGATTCCAAGCAACGATGCGTTCATCGGCAATGATGATCCGTTGCAGCTGGACTTGTTCGACGAAAACGGAAGTTTGATTCGCCGCGTCGGAGAGAGTGCCTTCATCGTTAGTGGCGATGATGTGTACGACGCTGGAACGGAAGTCAACGATGAGATTCCAGAGAACACAGCGGCATTGGCTCAGGCGGCTCCAAATACAGGTGTGACTGAAAATGGTGTCATCCGACAGCACGAAGGATTTCAGGGTTCGGAAAGACTTGGTGGGGACGTTGGCAACATTCTGACGGCTCGACCAGGAAGTGACTTTACTGTCGCCGGTGCACAGATCCTGTCAATCGAAGTTGATTCAGCGGCACAGGAGGCTGGATTTGCTCTCGAGCTGACGGATCAGCCTTTGGTTTCGTTGACGACGAGTCAATCATCTTCTGAGTTGGTTGACGAAGCGGTGGCTGGAAACTTGTACTTCAATGTTCACACGAATGAATTCAACGGTGGCGAAATTCGCGGACAGTTGGAACTTCAGTCGGACTCCGTTGTCGATGGCGTTCGCGTTCTGACGCTTTCTGCATCGCTTGATGGTGCACAAGAGCCAGATGGTGCGTCGGATTCCACAGCCACCGGAGAGGCACGCGTTACGATTACCGTTGATGGTTCGACCGTTACGTATTCGGCGACTCTGTCGGTCGATGGCATTTCAGTTGCTGACTTGCTGCCAGTCGCAGGCGTCAGTTCGATCCACATTCATAACGCTCCAGCAGGAGTCAACGGTTCCGTGATCGTGGACGTGGTTCAAGGAGCCGGCGGTGATGTTAATGGCAATGCTGTGAATGCTCTGTTTGATACCGGTGACGGAAACGTCTTTGTGGAATCGTTCGAGTCCGACAACGATATTCTCGACGGCGGAAACGGAGACGATACGCTCAGCGGCGGAATCGGTGACGACATTCTGCGTGGTGGAAACGGAGACGATACGGCTTTTGGCGGCGCAGGAAACGATGCTCTCAACGGCGGTGCGGGCAACGATACGCTCAGCGGCGGAGCGGGCGATGACTTCTTCGTGGGGATCGGCGGAACGGACTCGATCGATGGTGGATCCGGCAATGACACGAACTCATTTCAAGGAATCGGGCTGGGCGTGACTGCGACCATCACTGCTGACGGAAGCGGAACGGCCACTTACGGTGCAGTCAACGAAACGTTTACTGGAATTGAAAACTTGACTGGTTCAGACAACGACGATGTGCTTAGCGTTGTTGGCAGCTTTGATGCCGTGTTGCGTGGACTTGGTGGAAACGACACGCTTACTGGTGGCAGCGGCGACGACTTGCTGGTTGGAAACGATGGCGATGACATCTTGCGTGGCAGAAACGGAAACGATTCGGCGCAAGGTGGCGAAGGCAACGACAGCCTCAATGGTGGAGCTGGAAACGACTATCTTTCTGGTCAAGGCGGAAACGATTTCTTCGTCGGCATCGGTGGAACAGACACGATCAACGGAGGCGTCGGATTCGATACTAACTCTTTCCAGGGAATCGCAGCAGGAGTTACGGCTCGCATCAATGACGATGGATCGGGAACGGCAACTTATGGTTCTGTATTTGAAGCCTTCACCGGAATCGACTTGCTTGTCGGTTCAGAAGCTGACGACGTTCTGGTCGTGACGGGAAGTCGAGGCACACAGCTGCTTGGGCTTGGCGGTGACGACTTGCTTATCGGCGGATTCGGTGATGACGTTCTCATCGGAGGCGAAGGCAACGATACGTTGAATGCTCGGGCAGGCAATGACTTAATTTTCGCTGGCGCAGGAAACGACATCATCAACGCTGGCGACGGCGATGACTTTGCTCGTGGCGACGAAGGTGATGATTCGATCGCAGGTGGAGCTGGCAACGATCGGATCACCGGAAGTGCGGGCAACGATGTTTTGTTCGGGAATGAAGGTATCGATTTTCTGTTCGGCGACATTGGCTTCGACAGTCTCTTCGGTGGCGATGACGACGATGAACTCCGCGGTGGCGACGACGATGATATTCTCATCGGTGGAGCCGGACTTGACACGCTCCTAGGTGGGGAAGGAGACGACAACGAGATTCAGTAGATGTTGTTGTCGTGGAGTGGAAAGGCTGGAGCAACGTGTTTCAGCCTTTTCTTATTGCCGTACGTGTTGGAAGTTTGTGGTTGCGGCCGTCGATGATGCGATGCAAATTGGGCAGTTCTTTTCAATTTTCGAAAAAGAGAACGAAGCCAAGATTCAATAGTGCCCCTGCCCTGCCCCGCTTCTGATCGTTATCATGTTGGAATGGGAAAAGATGCGAAAACAGAAGACAAGTCGATCGAAAAGGCGAGTAGCTCGAGCGGAAAAGCGAGCAGCGGCTCGCTAAATGTTCTGCTTGTCGACAACGACAAAGACCACGCGAAGGCGATGACTGAAAGCCTCGAGCGAATTGGGCTCGATTGCACCACCGCGACGGCTGGGCCGGACGGCGCGAAACTGTTGGCAGAAAATATCTACGATATCGTCGTCACGGACTTGATGATGAACGATGTCGACGGCATGGCGATTCTGCGTCAAGCCAAAGAGACGCAACCCGAATGCGAAGTCGTGATGGTGACGGGGCACGCGTCGGTGCCACTGGCGGTTGAGGCGATGAAAGAAGGCGCTTTCAACTTTCTGGAAAAACCAATCACGCCAAAACGACTGCAAGCGATCGTCGCCAGAGCCACCGATTCGGTGCGACTTCGGAAACAAAACAAGCAACTTCATCAGCGGCTCGATGAACGGTTTGGTTTTGAGAATCTAATCTACGCCAGCGACAGTATGAAAGGAGTCGTGCAGCGACTTCAGCGGATTGCACCAACCGACGCGGGCGTTCTGATCACTGGCGAAACCGGATCTGGGAAAGACGTCATTGCCCAAGCGATTCATCAAAACAGTCCTCGAAAGAAAAAGCCTTTCGTTGCCATCAACACCGCTGCGGTGGCCGAGCATCTGGTCGAAAGCGAATTGTTCGGGCACGTAAAAGGTGCGTTCACCGATGCGATTTCTGATCGCGAAGGCAAATTCGAATACGCCAACGGCGGCACGCTGTTCCTAGACGAAGTCGGCGACATGCCGATGGCGACTCAAATTAAATTACTGCGAGTCCTAGAGGAACGCGAGATCACGAGGGTTGGTGACAACAAGCCAATTCCCGTCAACGTTCGTGTGCTGGCGGCGACGAACAAGGATCTGGAAAAGGAAATCGATGAAGGTCGCTTTCGCAGTGACCTGTTCTTTCGACTGAAAATCGTCACCGTTCATTTGGATCCGCTCTCCAAACGTCGCGAAGACATTCTGCCGTTGGCCGACTTCTTTCGCAAACAGGCCAACAAGAAGAACGGCCGCAACGTGAAAGGGTTCTCGCAAGATCTTCGTCGCTGGTTGCTTGACGAGCAATGGAAGGGCAACGTTCGTCAATTGAAAAACGTGGTTGAAAGCCTTGTCGTGATGGACATCGACGATCATCTTGATATGGACGATCTGTCGCCCGACTTGCTGGATGAGAAAACTGCCGCTGAGCTAAGCAAAAAATCGGGATCGCCTGCGAGTTCGAATCCTTCCACGGCAGACCTTCTCGAGTCTGAGCCGGGAGACGATGCGGCTAGTTCAAGTTTGGTTGGCAAGTCGCTAAAAGAGATTGAACGCTGGGCGATTGAGCACACGTTGACTTTGGCGAATCACAATCGGGAGGAAACGGCTAGGATTCTGGGGATCAGTGAACGAAACCTGTATCGAAAACTTAACGACTACGGACTGCGGTAAACCAATGGCGATTCGAAAGCTCTCTGAGAGCGTTATCAACAAGATCGCGGCTGGCGAAGTCATCGAACGTCCGGCCAGCGTTGTCAAAGAGTTACTGGAAAACTCGATTGACGCCGGTGCGACTCAGGTCGAAGTCACGATCGAGCAAGGCGGAATTGAGATGATCCGCATCACGGACAATGGATGCGGCATCGCGAAAGAAGACCTTCCGCTGGCGGTGACCAGTCACGCGACCAGCAAAATCGTTGACGCGGATGACTTGTTCAAAGTCGGCACGTTTGGATTCCGCGGAGAAGCGTTGGCTTCGATCACCGAAATCTCACAAGCCATGATTCGCTCCCGAACGGCCGACAGCGATTGTGGATACGAACTGCTCATCAATGGCGGCCACGCTGAGCCGATTGAGCCTTGTGGTTGTCCCGTTGGAACGACGATCGAAGTGCGGCAGCTGTTTTACAATACGCCCGTTCGCCAAAAGTTTCTGCGAACTCCACAAACTGAGAAAAGTCACATCGCCGAAGCGTTTGCTCGGGTGGCGTTGGCGAATCCGCAAGTTCAAATGACGCTGATGAACAATCAGTCGACCGTGCATCAATTGGCGGCGACGGAATCATGGCGCGAACGCATCTCTGCATTCTACGGACCAGAGATTGCTGACAATCTGATCCCCGTTCACAGCACCGAAGGGGAAATATCGCTCAACGGATTCGTTGTCGATCCGTCGATCAGTCGGTCGAACAAGCGGATGCAATATCTGTTTTTGAATCGTCGCTACATTCGCGATCATTCGCTGCAGCATGCGTTGAGTGAAGCTTATCGCGGGCTGTTGATGGTCGGGCGATACCCGTTGGCGTTTTTGCGGCTGGACATGCCGCCGAACATGGTCGACGTGAATGTGCATCCGGCCAAGCTGGAAGTTCGCTTTCAAAATGGAGGCCAGATTTACAAACAGCTGCTCGCTACAATTCGGACTCAGTTCCTTTCGACGGATTTGACTGCCAAAGGTCAGCTTTCGCGACGCGATGGCGGGCAAGTTGCGGCCGAAGCGTCGACTCCGCACACGGCGGACGCGGTTGCCGTCGCTGCTTCTGTCGTACAAGACCAGATCGCTTTTGCCAGACCGACCAGCAATGTCGATTGGACTGCGGCTCCGGGATCCAGTGGTTTGCCATCAAGTGGATCTGCTGAATCATTTCGCCCGTTCCCTCCATTGCCATCGGGGAATGTTGGAGGCGATGGGTTTTCGATGCCTTCATCGCCCGACACAACGCAGACCTTCGCTCAGGAATCTGCTCCGGCGCCGGCGCCAACTCAGACGCGTACCGCACTGCAGGTCTACAACACGTACTTGATTTCGGAAACCGCTGAAGGCATGGTGATCATCGATCAGCATGCGTTGCACGAACGAGTCATCTACGAACAGCTTCGTGAGAAAGTCCTCGCCGGGAAATTGGAATCGCAAAAACTGCTCGTCCCTGAGCCAGTCAGCCTTCCGCCTGCCGAAGCGGCAGCCGTTTTGGAGCAGGCTGAACTGTTGACGCAAATCGGTGTCACGGTTGAGCCCTTTGGTGGTGACACGGTTTTGGTTTCCTCATACCCGGCGATGTTGGCCAACCATAATCCCGCTGAGATGCTCAAAAGCGTTATTGATAAATTGATGAGTGAGGCCAAGAACCTTGATCGGCGTGACGTGCTTGATGAGTTGCTCCACATGATTTCGTGCAAGGCAGCCGTTAAAGCAGGAGACAAACTGTCCCCGGAAGAAATTACGGCGTTGCTTGAGCACGGCGATCTTTGTCAGGATTCTCATCATTGTCCGCACGGACGACCTACTGCTTTGACGTTTTCTCGTGAAGAACTCGACAAAAAGTTCAAACGGATTTGAAAATGGTCGATTTCGGTCCAGAATGGCCGTATCAGGAAGTATTCGATTCAGGCTAAGTCCGTTCGGATTAATTCCAGAGTTAACTCCTACCTTCTAGGTTCCCAATGATTTGCGTTAGTGTTGGTCGCGGCCGCCACAAAATGATGATGGCAGAGCACAAGCATCTTGCTGAGCAAGGTGCTGAACTGGTTGAGTTGCGAGTGGACTACATCCGTCGCCCCGTCGATTTGAAGCGACTGCTTAAGGATCGTCCCTGCCCTGTTGTGGTGACATGCCGTCGTCCAGAGCATGGTGGCAAATGGATGCGAAGCGAATCTGACCGCGTCATGGTGCTGCGTACTGCGATCGCTGATGGGGCCGATTACGTTGATCTCGAGATGGACATCGCAGAGCAGATTCCGCGATACAAAAGCACTCAGCGGATCATCAGTTATCACAACTTCGATGAAACGCCATCGAATCTTGAAGAGATCCACCATCAGATGACGGAGCTGGATCCGGACATCATCAAGATCGCAACGATGGCCAACAATCCGATGGACAACGTGACCGCGCTAAGGCTGTGTCGCGACTCGGAAATTCCAACCGTCGCGTTTTGCATGGGGGAAATGGGAGTCACCTCGCGTTTGCTGTGCGGAAAATTTGGGGCTCCATTCACTTACGCCACGTTTAGCAGTGATCGCAAGTTAGCGCCTGGGATGCTGAGCTTTGAAGAAATGCGAGACTACTACCAGTACGATTCGATCACCAAAGACACAAAGATCCTTGGCGTGATCGCCGACCCGGTCGCGCACAGCTTGAGTCCGGTGGTCCACAACGCTTGCCTTCGCAAGGCAGGATTGGATTTCTTGTACCTTCCGTTCCGAGTGCCGCGTGAATACCTGGAGCAATTCGTCAGCGTCTGTGCGGAACTCGACATCCGCGGCTTGAGCGTCACGATCCCGCATAAGGAAAACGTGATCAAGCACATCAATGCATTGGATGATAACGTGGCGGGAATTCGCGCCGCAAACACATTGGTCTTCAAGACTCCCAATATTTACGGCTACAACACGGATTGTTCGGCGGCCGTTGAAAGTATCGCCAACACGTTGAAGGATCAGAAGCCAGATGCCGTTCGCGAGTTGGCAGGAGCCAGAGTTCTGATTCTTGGTTCCGGCGGCGTGGCCCGAGCGATTGCGTTTGGGCTCAAGCGTGCCAAAGCCAATGTCACGATTTGTGCTCGCGATTTCCGTAAAGCCGATGCGTTGTCGACGGCATTGGATTGCGAGCCAGTTGATTGGCCAAGCCGTTCAAATTTTGAATGCGACGTGTTAGTTAATTGTACTCCGGTCGGAATGTATCCGGAGATGGACGTAACGCCGTTTGAAGCGGAATGGTTTGACAAAAAGTGCGTCGTTTTCGATACGGTTTACAACCCCGAGCAAACGTTGTTCATCAAGCAAGCGAGAGCTGCTGAGTGCACGACGATCACCGGCATCGACATGTTCGTCCGACAAGCCGCGAAGCAATTCAAACTTTTCACTGGTAAGGCTCCAGACTTGAAATTGATTCGGTACGAGGTCAAACGTGCGATCAGCGCGGCAAAGTATTAGGCGTGGTTGCGGCTTCCAGCCGCAG
>CALLUY010000178.1 GCA_938010615.1 uncultured Pirellulaceae bacterium
TCAGCAGGTTCCCCTACCTGATGGGGCGATTTCTGCGGGACCGCCCAGTGCGGGAAATCCGCATGCTGGAAAATATGAGGAAATGACCTCATCGCGGTAACGGGGAGGGAGTGGCGGTGCCTCTCCCTTACCCAATTATTATCGCTGACCTCCTCCGCAGAAAACAAAAACACATTACTGGACACCGAACCATGATCGTTATCAGCGGAATCATCATTGTCACAAACGAGATTCGCGAAGAATGCCTTGCGTGTTTGCGCGAACTTAAAAATGTCACCATGGCTCAAGACGAAGGAGTGGTGGCGTATCGGATTGGCCAAGACATTGAAGATCCGAACCAAATTCACATCTACGAAGAGTGGGAATCAACGGAAGCTTTGAAAGCCCATGGTCAGAAACCGCACATGGACGCGTTCCGTGACTTGCGAAAGAAGCATAACTTACAAACAAGTGGCTTCAGTCGCTGGCGTGCAGAAGAACTCGGTCAGTTTTAAACTGACCTGTGGCTGGGGCGTCTCGCCCCAGTTCAATCCGCAAGCACTGGGACCAGACGCCCCAGCCACAATCTTCAAAACTCCGTTGGCTTATCCCAGTCAGGTTCCCGTTTCTCCAAAAACGCAGCGACGCCTTCTTGCGCCGCCGGAGTCGTTCGAGCTGCCGCCATGTTGGCCGCCGCAATGCTTAACTGCATGAAAAGTTGCTCGCCTACGGTCTCGGTCAGAAACTGCTTCGTCATCTGATGCGATTCGCGAGCCACGGTTGCTGAGCGACTAACAATTTCTTGGCTCTTGGCCCAAACAAAATCTTCGCCAACGACTTCGTGGAAGATCCCAAGCTCCTTGGCGACCTTCGCATCAATCGTCTCGCCGCCAAACAAGACCCGCGACGCCAATCCGTTGCCCAACCGATACGAAAGCAACGGCATCGTTAAACCGGGACTCAACCCGCGCAGCGATTCAGGAATCGAAATCGTCGCCGACTCCGACGCAACGACCACGTCCGACGCGAGCAACAACGTCAGACCGCTTCCAACCACCGGTCCATTGGCTGCGCAAAAAATCGGCTTCGGGTAGCGCAGCATAGTTTCGATCAGTGAGCGAAACGAATTGACATCGTTATGCCATTGTTGCATCGCATCGGTGGCTTCCGAAGTTTTCTGCAGCTGAATCAAATCGGTGCCGGAGCAAAATGTGTCTCCGATTCCAGTCAGAATGATGCCGCGAACGTTGCGTTCCTGATGGAAATCTTGAAAGGCTTGTTCCAACATCGAAATGATTTCGCGCGACAACGCGTTACGCTTGTCGGGCCGATTGATCAAAATCGTTCCGCTGGGCGGATCCTTGCGAATTTGAACATTGTCAGAATTGGCGATCATGGTTTTAACGTGCTAATAGGGACCACAACGTAAACTTGGGGCGACCTGTCCGATTGGGAGAAATATCTGTCCAAGATTCCTCCACGAATGGATTTTCGAATCCTTGAAAGCAATCGAGCTGGTGACCACAATAGGCGTTCTCAAATTTTAGCAGACTTACCACCAGGCGAGACGTTATGGCAAAGCCAATTTTTCACTCGAGTATCGAAGGTGCTCAACATGGCGCAAAATCACTCGATGAGTTTCTTGCTTTCGCGAAGGCTTCCGGAGCCGGCGGAGCCCAACCTTCGAACTACATGCTGCAAGCGTCTGATGATGGTGAATCATTTAAGTCAGCTAAAGAGATCAAAGACAGCTTCGAAAAACACGGTTTGCACTTCGATGGCATTTCGGCTCACTGCCCTTTTTGGGTTCACACCAGTGCTTGGACGGGAACAAAGAGTGGCCACCCATTCATTCACGCTCAGAACCACGACAAATCTCCATCTGAACTGGAAGCATTCTACGAAGATTATCTTTTGAAGCTGATGGACCTGTCTGCCGAATGCGGCATCAAAGTCATGCCTATGTTCTGGGGCGTGGCGTTCGGATGGGAAATGGCTACCGGATATCCTTGGGGATTCTGGGCTGGTCCGGGATTCGACTTGATGGCCGAAGGCAAGGAACGCTTCGTCAACAAGACGGCCAAACTTCGCGCCCATGCAAATTCGCTTGGCATTTACCTGGCTCATGAGATCCATCCCGGAACGGCTGCCGCCTGTGCGGACGAGTTCAACATGCTGGTCGACATTTGCGACGGCGATAAATGCCTGACCGTAAACGCTGACCCGTCTCACTGCTGGGAAGGCGAGGACTGGGAAACGCGTTTCAATAAAGTCGGCGATCGCGTCTACGGTTGCCATGTGAAAAACTACACGATTCACCACAGCGTTCCGCTACGAAAGATGGACGGCAACTGGCACAACCGTGCGATGCAGTTCACGGATCTTGCAACGGGTGATTTGAACATGACACGTTACGCTGAAGTCATGATGAAAGTCGGCTACGCGAAACGTTACTGCGAAGTGATGGGAACCGAAACGGCTCCTCTGATCGTGGAAGCCGAAAGCAACTATCGCGACGGTGACAAAACCAGTGCCGACGGAATCGCTTGGGTTCGCGACAATCTGTGCTTCGAAGTCCAAGAAGGTTCTTTCGAAGACGCGATGGGCGCGTAGGGAATTTCAGTAGCTCAATCTTCCCAGACTGAGAATTTACATGCGCGAGTCTGGCACAGACTCGCCTACTTTGCTGCCGTTGCGAAACAGTAGCACCAAGGCGTACACAATCAGCGTGTACGCTCCGAGCACTACGTTCAGCAGAAGTCCCTGCAACATGGTCGTCGTGTAGTACCAAGCGAAGGCCATCGGCATCGAAGGAACTGGTGTTCGTTCCTTAATCGATTGAATTCCCATCAAATCGAGGCCGAACAAGTTTGAAACTAGGCCAACCGAAATCATCCCGCAAATCATGTCGACGATAAAGGCAACCGGGAAAAGAATCGAGATCGCGACGCGGCTGATATAGCCGGTCCTGACTGCGACTCGCAACGACTTGTCCGTTAGCTTTTGCCTGGTCCATTCTCTCGATTCGACGAACACGTAGAAGGCAACGTAGGTCAAAATCCCACAGACCATCGCGAGTATCTGGATCCACGCCTGCCTACTTGGCCCCATCGCAATAAAAAAGCTTGGCGCTGCACTAACAGCGCAAATCAGCAACCATTTGAGCAGCGAATTCCCAAAGTGAAATTCTCGGATCTCAGAATCGGGATCAATCTGCGGGATCGAACCGACGGCCGCGACCGCAGGTGAAGCGAATGGATTGGCTTGCTGTTCGTCTTCCACGAAGGCCTCAAGGATTGGGAATAGAAATCACATCATAACCCGAAGTGTGAGTCAGTAGCCAGCCGCACCTCGCTCACGCTTCTTGAAGTTGCAGTGTTTAGTGCTGAAAGCACGGCATGTATTAGCCATGGACGCAAGTCCATGGAAACGTTGATGCATTAATCGTCAGACCTGAAAGGACGGCAGGAAAATTGGGGTAGTGCAAAGCTTGGCTCCTGCCGTGCCTTCGGCACTCTGCGGCGATTCATTAACCGTAACCACGGACTTGCGTCCATGGCTAATACATGCCGTACATGCCGTCACTTCGTGACTGGAAGCGTGCAAATTCAAAACTCACGCTTCCGAATAGGATTTCAAGCTCGATTAAATGGAAAAGCAATCACTTCCGAAATGGAATCTTTCTCCAACAGCACCATCAATAGCCGATCAACTCCTACCGCAACGCCGCTGCACGCCGGCATCCCGCATCGCATTGCCTCTAGCATCTTGCTATCGGCCGGCAACTGATCACCGCCGTCGGCCACACGCTGAGAGTTAACTTTCTCGTTCCGGCGTTCAAGTTCATCTGCGTCGAGCAATTCATGGTAGCCGTTGGCCAGTTCAACGCCATTCACATACAGCTCGAACCGTTCCGCGACTTCATTGCCATTGGAATCAGTGCAGACTTTCGCCAGCGCCGATTGGCTCGCCGGGAAATGAAAAATGATCACTGGACCAGCGATGCCCAATTTGGGTTCCACAACTTCCGACATGATGAGATTCAACCACGAATCGCGATCTTGATCTCCAACAAATGAACTTGTGTCAACGTTCGAATTTTCACAAGCGGATCGAAGCTGATCGATCGATGCCGAAAACGGGTCCACGTTCGCATGCTGAACAAAAGCGTCACGGTACGAAACGTTGTCGACCTGCCCCGCCCCAAACATCTCTTTCGCGAAATCGGCCAGTAGTTCCATTCCCGCCGACAAGTCATCTCCGACTCGATACCACTCCAGCATCGTGAACTCGGGATTGTGTTGCCGACCAGCCTCACCTTTTCGAAACGCTTTGCAGATCTGATAGATCGCTGTGGCTCCCGCAACGATCAGTCGCTTCATCGCGAACTCGGGCGAAGTCTGCAAGAACAATTCGCCATCGTACCGCTGACCGTTGACGACACTCAATCTCGAAAGTCTCACCGGCTCGATATACCGATCAACGACCGTGTCCGAAGAAATCAACGGAGTTTCAACATGCATGAACTGCTTGGCCTCAAAAAAGCTGCGAATCCCCTTTAAAAGAAGGCTTCTTTGGCGCAGCGTTGCGAGGCTGGCAGTCGGCATGAAGGGAGATTCTTTTGAAGACATACGTGGGACCGACAAACCGGTCTTTCAAAAATTGCGGTTGGGCTTTAGGCTTCTTCGATCAAAGAAATACATGAAAACGAATAGAGTGAACGAACAGGATAGCATCGTGAGCGAAGACAAAGAAGTAACAGACCGACTAGATGCGATTATGAATGATCCCAGTTATGCACTGGCGTATCTGGACGAAACATTTATTCGTCGCGAAGACTTGCGACCAGTACGTCTGCAGCTTGAGTTGCTCAAGCCGGAAAAGTTGATGGCCGAGGCCGGCATCGAATCCACTGTGGTCGTTTTTGGTGGAACGCAAATCGCACCCAAAGACGTCGCCGAGAAACGACTCGCTGCTGCCAAAGCTGGAATCGCGGCAACGCCTGATGATGAAGCAGCCAAACGCGAATTGTTCCTGGCGGAACGAGTCATGTCAAAGTCTCGTTACTATGAAGAGTGTCGTGAGTTCTCTCGCATCGTGACCGAATACAATCTTGAGGACGGGCATCATGGCGAGTTCATCATCAAGACTGGCGGCGGCCCTGGAATCATGGAAGCCGGTAACCGTGGAGCCTACGACGCGAAGGGCCAGTCGATGGCTTTGAACATCACGTTGCCTTTTGAGCAAACGCCGAACTCGTACATTACGCCCGGCCTCTGTTTCCAGTTCAACTACTTTGCCATTCGCAAGATGCACTTCCTGTTGCGAGCCAAGGCGCTGGTTTGTTTCCCAGGCGGATTTGGAACGCTGGACGAACTGTTCACAACGTTGACGTTGCGGCAGACAGGGCGAATGCAAAACATTCCGATCATTCTCTACAGCAAAGAGTATTGGGACGGCATTATCAACTTCCAGTTCTTGGCCGACGAAGGCGTGATTCAGGATTCGCATCTGGAGCTTTTCCAATACGCTGAGTCACCTGAGGAAACGTGGCAGATCATCAAGGACTTCCACAACGTGGCGTAGGTCGCACTTTCCCGAAGACCGTCTAACGGCAATACCGTTAAATGAAGGTGATTCAGCAGGGTCGTTGCAGTTGGGGAGGTGGCATAAGCCTCTGGCTTGTGGACATGCAGAACACAGAACACAGGCCAGAGGCCTATGCCACCGAGACTTTGAATTCATCGAACGGTATTGCGTTTAACAGCGCCGAAGGAAATGTAATCGCTTGCTCATTGTATTGAGCTTCCGTAAAATGTCGGCTTCTAAAAGAAGACCAGCACTGGAGGATCGATGAGCTTGAAATGGAATTTGCGTGCGCACGACGCACAGCTGGTTCAGTCGATCGAACGAGCCTCCGGCGTTTCTCCCGTGATCGCTCAACTGCTCGCACTTCGGGGAATCACGCAGCCAGATCACGTCAGCAGTTTTCTAGATCTGAAGATGACGGGCCTTCGAAAGCCGAGCGAACTGCCGGGTATCGATGCGGCTGTGGATGCAATCTTTGAGTCGATTGAGGCGAAAGAGAAAATCTGTGTCTACGGAGACTACGACGCCGACGGCATGACTTCCACGGCGATTCTGTATCGCTGCTTGAAAAAGCTTGGTGCCGAAATCAGCTACTTTGTGCCCAACCGGCTCGATGACGGCTATGGCGTCAGCAACGACAACCTCAAGAAGATCGAAGAACGCGGCGCTAAACTGGTGATCACCGTCGACTGTGGAATCACCAGCGTCGCCGAAGTTGAATACGCGAAAACCATTGGATTGCGAATGGTCATCACCGACCATCACCACGTCGGAATGGAACTTCCAAATGCTGCAGCGATCGTCCACCCTGGCTTACCACACGACCCGTATCCTTTTCCGGGGCTCTGCGGTGCCGGAGTTGCGTTCAAGTTGGCTTGGGCACTTTGTCAGCGACGCGCCGGCAGCGAGAAACTTCCAGAATCGATGCGGAACTTTTTGTTTGCCGCCGTTTCACTTGCTGCCATCGGAACCGTGTGCGATGTCGTTCCTTTGCTGGACGAAAATCGAATCATCGTCCACCATGGACTCAACTGCATGAAGTCGTATGCGAATCAAGGCTTGCAAGCGTTGATCAAGATTGCGGATTGCGACAAGAAACCGAAACTCGAAGCCGAAGACCTCGGATTCCGAATCGGTCCGCGGCTTAATGCTGCCGGTCGATTGGGACAGGCTCAACTGGGAGTCGAATTGCTGACTTGCGATTCGCCCGAACGTGCCCAACAGCTTGCGACTTATATCAACGAACTAAACAAGAACCGTGATTCACTCGATCGGCGAATTCTCAAGTCGGCCAATGAAGTCATCAAAAAACATCACGATCCGGAAAATGAACCGGCGATCGTTTTGGCTCAACCGGATTGGCATCTTGGCGTGATCGGCATCGCCGCCGGACGCATCGCCGAGCAATACCATCGACCGACGATTCTCATTTCGCTTGACCCACTAGGTGCGCGGCCAGGAGTTGGATCATGTCGTTCTGCCTGCGGAGTTAATCTTTACGATGCAATTCAAGGAAGCTCGCAACACTTGATCAAGTTCGGAGGTCACTCTGCTGCAGCCGGCCTGAGCATTGATCCCGACAAAGTCGATGCGTTCCGGGAGGACTTTTGCGAACAAGTCATCGATCAGGTTAGCGTCGACGAGCTAATTCCTGACTTGGACATTGACGCCGAAGCTTTGCTTGGACATCTGACCTTTCAAATGATGAACGATCTGGACAAACTTGCACCGTTTGGCCAAAAGAATCCTCGTCCGCTGATGTGTGCCACCGAAGTGCGGCTTGCCGAACCTCCGCGAACGATGGGATCCGACGGGCGACATCTTTCTCTACGGCTTGAACAGCATGGTTCTTCCGTTCGCGCGGTCGCGTTTGGAAAAGCTGACTGGGCGAAGGAACTTGAAAAGCCGGACGCCTGTTTCGATTTTGCGTTCCGTCCACAGATCAACGAGTTTCGAGGCCACCGCAGCGTGCAGTTGCACCTAGTTGATTTTCGCCCAACTGGTTCTGATGTCGAAAGCGAAGCAGGGCAAACCGTTGCGACTGGCGCTCAATAATGAGTGGCTTTCCAAAACATTGGCCAATCGATTCGGACTGGACGGCGGCACTCGACGCTGAATTGAAATCGGAATGGTTTCAATCGTTAACCGATTTCGTGGTCCAACAGCGAGCAGAAGCAACGGTCTATCCGTCGGCGGCCGACACGTTCAACGCGTTTCAATGGACTTCGCTGGCTGACACTCGTGTTGTGATTCTTGGTCAAGATCCATATCACGGCGCGGGACAAGCACACGGGCTCTGTTTCTCTGTTTTGGATTCCGTATCGAAATTGCCTCCGTCGCTGAAGAACATCTACAAGGAAATGGCCGCCGATCTGAAGTGCGAAATTCCAACCGTCGGAAATTTGGAATCTTGGGCTAGGCAAGGAGTTCTTTTGCTGAACACGGTTCTTACGGTTCGCGAGTCTGAAGCGAATTCCCATCGAAAAAAAGGCTGGGAAAAATTTACTGATGCTGTCATCAAACGAGTTGGCGAACGGGAAACTCCCTGTGTTTTTATTTTGTGGGGAAAGCCAGCAGAAAAGAAACTTTCGCTAATTGGCGAACAACACACGACGATCGTTTCGCCTCACCCTTCGCCGCTGTCGGCAAGTCGAGGTTTTATCGGCAGTCGACCTTTTTCCAGAACCAATGAAGCGTTGGCTGCGTTCGGTCAAACTCCAATTGACTGGACATCGATCGGAAAATGACATTGGCCACCGTGTTGAGAATCGCTAACTTTGGCGATCCATCTGAGGCCCAAACTATTGCACAAAATGACGGTTGCCTCACCCCCCACTTTTTTCAACACCGCGTTGCACCCAAAACATGAGCTCCAGTCTTCGACAATCGAAACCCAAAAAACCGGGATCGGTTGTTGAAGTTCTCGAGTCGAAGATTCGACCAGCGAAAACAAAACCGACTCGATACGACTACTCATCTGAGATTCGTAAGCCGCTCGCCTGCCTTGCGTTCGTGCTACCTCTTTTGTTGTTCTACGAAGTCGGCATGATCTTCCATCCAGACGCCGTTCGCAGTGGTGTCGACCGCCTGATTGAAACATTGCTAATGCCATTGGGAACGGTCAGCGTTGGAGTCCTGCCACTAGTGTCCGCTGGAGCTCTATTATTTTGGCATCATCGACTCGATCAGCCTGGACACTTTCATATTCGAACCATTTTTTGGCTGACTCTGGAATCAATTGCACTGGCTTTGATTCTATTCTTGGCCAGCGATGCGTTCATGCTCTACGTCGACAACCAGCGCCCACAACCGCTCGCTGGCTTGACCAGAATCTTCTCTGACTCGCAACAGAACGGGAAACTCCTAACATGCCTAGGAGCAGGGATGCATGAAGAAATCGTTTTTCGTTTACTCATGTTTGCACCGTTGCTGTACTGCTTGCGCGGGGTGATCGAAAAAGAATCCATGGCGTTGCTTATCGCCGCAACAATCGTCAGCATATTGTTTGCGACCGCACATTGCGATGTCGTTAACCCTGAAGGTTTTCCATTCCAAACTTCAACTTTTCTGTTCCGTTTTCTGGCTTCAATCTTTTTATGCATTCTGTTCCGTTTTCGTGGAATTGCGATCGCTATCGGCGTGCATGCGGTCTTCGACATTCTTGCAATCAGCTGAACCGATTCAGTTTCGAAGCCAAAATGCCGATCTATATTTCGACGGTTGTCAACGACAGAAAACCAAATTTCAGTTAAAAGAAATTGCGATTTGGCATTCGATTTTTCACCTCTATAATTTGTCGTCTCAAACAAAATTAGTTTTTCAAAGTTTGTTTCGTTTTGAAGTCGCCACGATTGCAGTACAGGGACTACATTTAGAAATAGGCAATTCAAGTTGAGTGTAAATACGACGTGTTATCAGTAAGACCAAAAGTTACCGAGATGAATTTTCATCTCTTCGCCAAATCCGTTCATCCGGAACTGGTCGAAGTATGTGGTACGCGCACGGTCGAACGGGACAACTATCAACTGCAATTGAACATCACAACCGATGGTCATTTGATCACGTTTCGTCACGACGATTTGATCTTTTGTGAAGTTGCCGCCGCAGCCAGTCACTCACTGCCCGAAAACTCTCGACTGGTTTCGCATGTGGCGACTGGCTCCACTGATAACGGACCTTCGCTTTACGAAGAAATCATTGGCTACAAGTCAAACGTTTCGATGGACTCGGTCGATCCCAAGATCTTTGTCACGATACAGCAGCAATTGGACAAACGCGTTGAGACCGATGGGCTGGTGCACCGGTTTGAGTCAAACGGACGGCTAAGTTTCGGCGCCATCAGCTACATGCACGCCCAGTCGTTCATCAACCATGTTCGCGTGAGAGCATTTCATACTTTTCCGGAAACTTGTGCGGTGCTGAAAACTGATTCCGTTTTCCGCGTCGGCAACCAGTAGCTCGGTCTGTCCCAGTCCAAGAAAGCGCACGAGTCTGGGACAGATTCGCCAAGCTACTCCAGCCTGAAGTCGTCAGTGATGCTTTTGTCGGTGTAAATCGGAAGGTAGCGGTAGTAAACTTCCAGCGTCATGCACGCTAACGCCGTCGTATAGAGGCGACCACCACCATCACTTGAATGTCGCTGCGGTGCGTTGAAAAACCAACTGCCAGCGGTATTCCCTTCCTTGCTCTGCGTATTGACGAGGTTGTCTCGCATCTTGCTATTCCATGTCGTCCACTCCTTGCCTCCGTACTGCTTCATCACTTGTGTGGCATAGTAGTTGTAATAGATATCGGAAGTATCTTCGCCACCTTTGTACTCATCAGGACCGTTTTCGCCGATCCACCCGACACCATCTTTCAGGCCAGGCGTATCCTTGTCCCAGCCCATATACATTCGACACAGCATGCCGATCGAAGTCTTGCCCAAGTGAGAGCGATTACGTTTTCGGGGCGGTGACTCATAGCCATAGACCGACCCATTGGTGTTGGAGACTTCATTGAGAAACTTGTCCAACAGGCGCCATGTCCGAGGATTGATATCGAGCCCCGAAAGCTTCGCACTTTTCAAGGCCATGATTTGCCAGCCAACCACGGAAGTATCACCTCGCTGCCGTGGCGTATACTTCCAACCTCCCCCCACCGGATCTTGAACATCTTCCATGTACCAGATCGAGCCTTGGGCATACGGGGCAAGCTTTGGATCTTTTGACATAGCGAACGCTTCACAGAAAACGATGGAGGTGAGCCCGTGCGAATACATCTGTCCACCACCTTTTTCGTAAAACGAAATACCGCGGCCTTCCTGTTTCGCGTTCGCCATCAAATATTCAAGGCCCGCCCGGACATTGTCTTTGTAGAAGCCAACTTTGTGAGTCTGTCCGTTTCCAAGCAATGGCAAAAGAGCCAATGCGGTCGCCGCGTTTCGAGCAGGTTCTTTATCGCCCGGGTTTGGACTGTCGCGGTGGTTACCCGGACCGATACGGTGATCAAGGTCCCAACCTCCGTCGGGCAACTGATGATTCACAATCCATTTCAATGCCAGCTGAACAGCTTCTTCAGATGCGTCCGTGCCGCCATACTCTTTTAGAGCTTTCTTTTTTCCGTCGCCGGACCGACCGCCCAGTTCACTGCCTTCGCCGCTCATGGCACCGACATCGCCAAAGTCACCTTCATCGAAAACCATTTCTTCGGCACCGACGAACTCTGACATCTCCAAAGACTCAATCGCTTCAAGTTCTGTGGTTTCGACTTCGACCGGCATCACGTCATCGAATTCAGTTTCGCTGAGCTCTTCTTCGGTCGCTTCGTCAAAATCCGCCATGTCGAGGTCAATGGTCTCGACCGACTCGCTTGGGGTCGCAGAGGCTTCCAACGCCGTCGTAATTTCCTTACGCTTTGGCATGACCAGAAACGCCAGCAGTACGATCAAACCAACGTGCCCGATGAAACTGATCATCCAACTGGGAATCACATTGAACATCAACATTCGTTGTCCAGATTCGACGACTTCGTCTTCAAATCCTTGTGCGTCGTTTTCTGCTGTGCTCATGTCGCCGGAAGGGTTGGTTTTTGGGTGTTGCGGGGTTTCCATTGTACACAATTGGCGTCAAAATTTCCCGATTCCAATTTTGATTTCTCGAAAGCGTTGCCGTGCCCGAAGCACCTGTTGTCATTCACGACCCTGTTGAAATGAGGACACTCACAAAGTCCCTCAAGCGTGCCGGAAAGAAAGTCGGATGCGTGCCGACGATGGGAGCACTTCACGAAGGTCACCTGAGTCTCGCCCGTGCATCGGTCGCTGAAACAGATGTTACCGTTGCGACCATTTTTGTTAATCCAACCCAGTTTGCTCCCGGCGAAGATCTCAGCAAGTATCCGCGACAGTTGGAGGCCGATTTAAAGTTGCTTGCCGAAGCTGGCGTGCAGTACGTGTTCAATCCTCAAGCCGAAACGATGTATCCGCCAAACAGTTCAACATCGATCGCGCCGCCCAAGATTTCACGAAAGCTCGAAGGTGAATTTCGCCCGACGCATTTCGGTGGCGTTGCAACCATCGTTTTGAAGCTGTTCAACATCGTCGGTCCGAATGTTGCTTTCTTTGGACAAAAGGACTTTCAACAAGTTGCCGTTGTCAGTCAGATGGTTCGCGACTTAAACGTACCCGTTGAGATTCGAACGTGCCCGATTGTTCGAGACACCGACGGGCTGGCCTTAAGTTCGCGAAATATTTATTTGAGCAAAGACGAACGCGAAATCGCATTGACGATCAACAAAACGCTGGCCCACGTTCAAAAGCAAATCGAAGACGGACAGCGTGATGGTTTTGAAGTCGTCACCGAGATGCGACAAATGCTGATCGACGGTGGTGTCTCTTCGATCGATTACGCGGCGGTTGTTGATCCGTTGACGTTGGAGTCCTCCGATCCGATTCAGTTGCCCGTGGCGTTGCTGATCGCCGTCTACGTTGGGAAGACGCGGCTGATTGACAATTGTGTGGTGACTTAATGTCGTTCAGCTCTCCGAGCTGATAGCGGCTGTGGTCAATGTCGCTCAGCTCTCCGAGCTGATAGCGGCTATGGTTAATGTCGTTCAGCTCTCCGAGCTGATAGCGGCCGTGGAGATCGTGTCATAGGACAAACCGTTTTCAAACGACCACACTTACCGCCCAATCCGCCAACGGCTCGGAGAGCCGAGCGACATTGACTCGTCTGGTTACCTCACCATCAATCACGTAACATTCCAAGATGCTTCAAACCCTTTTCCACATCCCGCCCAGCCTGTTCGGCGCTCCTGGACTAATTATCTGGCTGCTGCTTTGCGGATTGTGGCTGGGTGTTGTGGCGATTCGAGATCGTGAAAACCTGAAGACCGAATTCTGGGCAACGCTTCCGATCTTGGTCGTCGGCTGTGTCGCGACCATGTTCCTGCTGCCGAATCTGGCAAAGGAGGGCATCGATCCGAATGATCCGCTTGGTGATCCTGTCAATCGCGGCCTCGCCATTCGTGGCTACGGAGTCATGTTGATGTCGGCGGTGCTCGCTGGGATGAGCATCGTTTTCTATCGCTGTCGAAAGATCGGATATCCAACGGAACACATCTTTCGATTGGCGATTTGGATGATCGTCTGCGGCATGCTCGGGGCAAGACTGTTCTTCGTGATTCAGAATCATGAGCAATTTTTTCGTCCCGAAGACAACCTGTTCGAAACGGCCAAGCGTGTGTTCGACATGGTTGGAGGTGGACTGGTTGTCTACGGAAGCATGATCGGCGCATTGCTGGCCGCCGCGTTCGTGGTGTGGAAATGGAAGCTGCCCGTATGGTTGACCTCTGACCTGATCGCACCCGGAATGGCAATCGGTTTGGCGATTGGAAGGATCGGATGCTTGCTAAACGGCTGTTGCTGGGGAGGCGTTTGCGACGTGCCCCTCCCGGCGATTCAGTTTCCCGCCGGCTCGCCACCTTACATGCAGCAGCTCCAATCGGGGCAACTTTTGGGCATAAAAACGGAGCCCGTTCCGAACGAATCGTACTACTATCGCGTAATAGATCTGGGCGACGGTGTTGGTAAAGAGATAGGACTCACCGAAGGCGAAACGATTTCAATCAACGCACTCGACGCAGAACGAATGCGATATTTGGTAGGGACTCCGAAAGCGGAGCTGGCGAATTTGGAAATTGTCGGTGAACGAATCGGACGATCCGTCGTTCCCGTTTCCAAACTGAAGCAACGATCACGAGGAGTTCACCCAACTCAGATTTACAGTTCGATCAATGCGTTGGTGCTCTGTTTGTTTCTGTGGTTCTATTGGCACGTCCGGCGCAACGATGGTGAAGTGATGGCACTGATGCTGATCCTGTATCCGATTTCGCGTTTCGTGCTGGAGCTAATTCGCAACGACGAGGCCGGCCAGTTCGGAACCGAGCTAACGATTTCTCAATGGGTCAGTTTGATAACGATCGCTTGCGGAATTGGGCTCTTTGCGTATGTGCGAATGTTTGGGAAGCGAAGTGCGATTCCTGCAGCTGTTACCAATGAGGTTTCGAGATAGAAAGTAGGCATCACCGTGCCTCTGCGAGGGTCAGACACGAGGAATTAGTGGCTGGGGAGGGCGCAACTGCTTGTACGTTCATTGCCAAGTTTTATCCCCCACACCCTCCCCGTCGTTTAGCAGGAAATTGCATGGACTTGCCGTAAGGCTCGGTTATTCCGGGAGTTACGGCGTTCTATATTGCCAATCATAACCCGACGCGTAAGCGAGGTACCAGGGCGCACCTCGCTTACGCGTCGGGTTAGGATTTGCATGGACAAACCAAACCATGCAATTTCCTCTTAGGCTCCGACCCTCCCAGAGGGCACAGAGGAAGGGTGATTTTGCTCCTCGAAATGAACTCAGGGCCGACTCCCACATACCGCGTCAAATCCGATAAAATCAGGAGAGCCATCCACTTGGACGCTCGAAAACCACGGTTTTGAACGCATTTCAGGAATTCATGACCAAAAACGACCATCTCAGGAACTTTCCCAAGCTCTAATCGTCTCAATAATGAACGCTTCGCTCGACAATCAGACCGATTCCCAATTGATCGCCCGAACGATCAGTGGCGAGCAGGAAGCGTTTGGAATGCTGATTCACAAATATCAGCCTCGGCTCTACAACGCGATGGTGCACTTTTTGCGCAATCCGACCGAGGCAGAAGATGTGGTTCAGGATGCGTTTGTGCTGGCGTTAACGAAATTGGAATCGTTCAAAGGCAACAGTCAGTTTTATACTTGGCTGTACCGAATCGCTCACAACGCTGCCATTTCGAAACTGCGAAAGAAACGCCCAACGATGTCGCTGGATCATGGAACCGGCGATGAACAGTCGCCTGGCTTTGCGGTTCCTGATGATGGAGAGCGGCCTGGCGAACGCATGGAAAAGGACGAACAGATTCAGTGTTTGATGGACGCAATGGAGCGTCTATCGGATGAGCATCGGAGCATTCTGATTCTGAGAGAAATGGAAGAAATGGATTACGAAGCCATCGCAGGCGTGTTGCAACTTCCCGTTGGAACCGTTCGCAGCCGACTGCATCGCGCGAGAGGATGCTTGCGAGAGATTATGGAATCGATGGAAAAAAACAAATAGTAGAGACACTTCCAAACAACGAACGACACAATGTCAAACCTTCAACAATCTGATCTGATCCTTGCCGGCCGCTATGTCGATGGCGATTTGTCTGCGATTGAAGTTACCGCAGCCGAATCGCGGATCGCTTCAGATGCCGATTTCGCAGCAGCCGTTGAGCAAATTCGCCAGCAGAGCTCACTGATGAAAGGGCTGCCAAAGTTTAAGCCCACAGATGACCTTGCCGATCGAACCCTTCAAGCTTCGATGGATCAAGTGAAAGCCTTCATGGGCGCGTGGCCAGTTGAAAGCTCAGTAGAAAGTGTGACTCCTCCGCCATCGAAAACGCAACCATCAAGCGACGGTGTCGACTGGAAATCCACGGCTGCTTTGGTGGCATCGCTTGCTGGCATGTTCCTGATTGGAACCATGATTTGGCAAAGCTGGAACGGTTCCGAATCCAACATCGCGATGAACGAAGCACCGGCTCCAACGGTCAGCGCGAAAGCGGGTCCCGACGTGGCAAGCAAACCGTCGTCGGACCAGCAATCGTTCGACGCGGCCGACCAAGAAGTAATGGGCGCAGAAGAATCTGTCGGTTCGCTGGCCAAGCAGGTGTCAAAGGATGCGGAACCGTTCAATGAAGGAGCTGGTCCCTCTCAGGCGATTGCGTCTCGAAATCGAGTCCCTGAAATTTCAGGTTTTTCCGGAACGCCGATGAAAACGCCTGCACCCGCTGCAGATTTGGCGGCAAATGTAGTGAACAACAAGTCTGCACCTGTCGAGCAGATTTGGTGCGTCAGCCAAGATCGTACTGCAGCGAGAAATTCGGTTTCCAAGATCCTGCAGCTGAATCGAATCGAAGTACAACTTGATCCGCAGAAGCAAGCTCCCCCGGCAACGCCAGACGCCGTCGAAGCGTTTTATGTCGCAGCCACACCCGGCCAAATGAAGCTGGCAATGTCTCAGCTTTCGAACAACGCGGACATTGAAATGATTCAACTTCCTGGCGGCGACAACTCTCCGATCGCGGATGCCATCCAGCAACAGTTCGCTCAAGGCGTCCCAGCGATGGCGGCGAAGGGTGATCAACAGCAGGTTGATCCAAGCTTGCCAAAACGTCTGAGGCAACCCGCGACCAATGCTTTGGCGCAGCAGCTCGTTTCGAATTCACTCCCACGCAGCATGCCTTCATCGGTTCCCGCGGGACCAGCTCCGCCGATCTTGAAATCAGGAACACCGATCGAAGGGCTGGGAGCTGGGCCGGGTAAAGCTGGTCCGGGTAAAGCTGGCGTTGTTGATTTGGCCATGTCTTCGAGGTCGAAGAAGGCTGCTGTTCCTTCGGCTTCACCTGCACCCAACGAAGGTGGTGGAGGATTCGGCGGCATGGGTGGATCTTTGGCAGAGGCCGACGAGGAAATGGCGGATACGATTCAAGCTGAATCGCAACAAGCGTTCACAGCACCTCGGCAGTCGGCTGAATTCGACAAGTACCTTGACGATTCGGATCAGCAGCTTCGCCAGTATCTGATTCTTGTTCGCGGCGGCGAAGCAGGGAAGAAGTAGTCTACAGCTCCTGCTCTTCCACGCGAATGCAACGCTCTTCCATGCATGCAAACGTGGCACACTTTCCGTTGTACTCCCAGCACTCGGCACAGTGCGGTGTCTTGCAACGGCGACACACCACCATCTCATGCATCACGTCATCGCTGCAAATCGGACAGCGGAAATCTTCGATAACCGCAGCCTGATTTTGATGAAGAAACTCGACGCCTTCCGCTTTGTGCAACATCATTTGGTCAAACAGTTCCAACGCGCACTGCGTGAAGTCCAGCAGATCTTGCCCTGAACCAAACCAATGCTGTACGGTGGTTTTCAACATCCCGCCGTCAAGTTGAACTCTCAGCTCACTCGACTGAAGATTCTTCAGCTCCGACATCTTCCATTTGACGGGATCAGTCAGCAGTTGTTTCGCGACCGATGGTTCGTTGGTGTAGACGTAAAACTTCTGATCAAACTCTTCATCTCCAGTTTCCAAAAAGCTCGCGTTGGGCTGCTGGCCATTGGAATTGCCCCGACTGACGATCGATACTTGCTGCCCGGACGGAAGATCGAAGCTCGTTTCCAAAACGGTACTCTGATTGGCACGACTCCACGGCTTGCCATAGTGCTTCAGCCGCGCCATCGTGCGACCGTAGTCGAAAACTAATGCCGGGCGAAAGACGTTCAATTCTCCAAGCCGATTCGGACGCAAGTTCTCGGCACCAAAGCGTTCACGAATCGGATTCAAAATCGCATGCTTGTGCTTGGCACGCGGACTTTGACGCGAACCCGACAACAGGTTAACCACGCCGACAAGGATCGCGAGAAATCCCATACAGAAAAAAATGAAAACGATGATCGCAAATGCTGCCATGACTAGTTCTCCGATTCCGGCTGGCCGATCTCGTCATCCTTGGTTCGTCGAAACAGAAACGTGGCCCCGCCGCCAAGAAGCAATCCAACCAATCCTGTGCCGAGTGCCGAATAAAGACTGAACGTCGACGGTTTCGATTCGCCGTCCTCCAACGAATCGTCTGACTTGGAAGACGATGGCGATGATTTTGATAGCTTCGCGCGAAGCGACGTAACTTCATCCGCCAATGCCTTGACCTGTTTCCCTTGGTTTGCATATTCCACTTCGAGGTCAGCTTTCTCGAGACTCAACAACTCAACACGAGCAAGTTGTCCTTGAAGGCTAGCGGCAAGCTCTTGTCGATTCGTTTCCAGATTTACCATTTGTTCGGCGACCTGTTCACGGTCTGTCGAACTGGCCAACGCCGACAACGCCATCTTGAGCGAACGATTCTCCAACGTGTTTGCAGCAACCATTTCGGTCTTCGAGGAATCCTCTTTTGGCTCTTTCTCTTCGGCGACACCCGCTCCAGTGAGTCGCATCATCATGAAGCCCATGAAGAACAGTTGCGTCAACAGCATTGAAACCATCAACAAATCGAACCATGGTTTTCGAGTGTCCATAGTAGTACCTTGAGTTGAAGAACCGGCAATGTGATATCCGGAATATCGCGGATCAGAATTCATGGGCGGCTCGTGATTGTAAATACTCGCAAAATGCTTCAGTTCCTGCTCGCGATAACGAATCGAAGTCAAATAGAATCCGCCCGTTCGCTGCGTTTGATGACTATCATCCCATTGGAACCAGCCGCGATCGTCGTTGCAGGGATCGATCACCAACGCGACATCAAGCGATCGATTAAAAAAGTTATTGCAGATGAACAAGTCCATCGGCGAAAGAAAAACCGTCCAACCCGGATGCGTGTGGTACCAGCCCACCATCTCCAAGTCCGGATGGAATTGATTTCGCTCGCCTGTGATTTGGCTCCACGTTTCGTGCGTGAATTTGAAACTGCCTCGCGTCGCTTCGTAGTGACGTGCCCTAAGTGAGTCCGTTACCACGACGAACGGTTTCCCGTCGGCGTCGATGCATTGCTTACCCAACATGACGCCGCCAAGTTCCACTCGCGTGTTGGTGTGGGCATGAGCTTCCATGTCACGTTGCACGTCGAGGTCGACATAGATCGGTAAGTCATTGGGATCGATGTCTCCAACAGGAGCGACGCAAAAGTGCGCATCGCGATCGGGACGAACTGCTTTTTGCGGTTCGTTCTGTTCGACTTCGCCAAACTGGATCTCGGAGCTCATGTTTTGTTAGTGTGACTCGTTATTGAAATGAGTTCGCTTGCACCAATACAAGCCCGCCTCAAACTTCATTACCGCACTCGGTTTGTTTTAGCTGTAAAAAATGAGTTTCGGTTTCCGCTTGAATTTTGACAACATCCCAATCGGGAATCCCTATGTCGACCAGCTTTCGATCGGCAAACGGAGAATCCAACGCAACCTCGCAAATCGTTTCTGGCTGCAGCGGCTGCTGGCAGGATTCGCAAACTCCCTCAGATGACCCGACCAAACACAACGGACGCTCAATCGACTTGTGCGATTCGCATGTCCGACAGTTTAACTGAACCAGAAAGTCACGATCCAGAATTAGCTTGCCCTCTTCGACGCCCAACGATTGACAAATTTCCTTCAACGTTGACGCGTTCGTTAAATCAGAATCAACAACGTCCTCGTAAGTCTCATGCGACAGACAATCTTCTCGCGGCGTGAACTTGGTTTTGTAAAACTGATTGGCCGCTCCGTTGAACACCATCGCCGAACCCTCATCAGTCGGCAAACCATGAATTAACTTTAGTGCTTCTTGGACTTGCATGCCGCCAATGATTGACGCGATCGTTGGAGCCGTCGGCACTTTGCCCTGCTGAATGTCTTCCTGTCGAAGCAAGGGACAACTGTAGCGCAGCGAAATCAAGCGATAGTCATTCTCGGTCATGCCACATTCGTAACACGGTCCATCACCGGGAACGAAGACCTTCGTCACGCCGTTGATTTCCTGAATGCCGCCATCGATCCAGGGCGTATTCGCTTTCCAACACATTCGATTGACCCACAAACGGGCTTCGCGATTGTCCAAGCATCCGATCACGACATCCATGCTCCGGACCAGCCCAATTCCGATGTCGGTCAACACGTTGCCTTGGATCGGAACGATATTGCAATCATCGTTCAGCTCCGACGCCATCTGCGCGATGACGGTCGCCTTCGGTTGGCCTTCATGGCGTGAGCGAAACAGAACGCTACGAGTGAGATTCGATTCCTGGACTTCGTCGAAGTCGATGACGTGGATCGATCCGATGCCCAACAAGCACAGATTTTTCAGCACTTCATTGCCGAGCGCTCCAGCGCCCACGACCAGTACTTTGGCATTGGCAATTTTCTCCTGCTCCCACCAGCCGATCAGTTTCAGCCTCGAATAGCGATCATTTTCGTCGATGACAAACGTTTCGCTATCTTTGTGTTCCGGTTCAGGATTCATCGCCACCTTTTAGTTAGTCCAGAAATGTTATGCCAGTGTCTTCTTCGGCAGGATCTTCAACGATTGGTTCGACGGCCGAAGGTTGCTCGGAGGAGGAACTCGCTGTCGAATCAGTCGAATCGAGAAAGGTGATGCCGTCCTCGATTACTTCAATCTCGGAAGGGTCAACCAAAACGCTCTCTTCGCTGGTGACGACGTCAACGACACAAGGTTCCTCAACGACTTCCGCTTCATTGACGTGTTCCTCAACGACAGTTGCCGATTGAGACTCGCTACGATTCAGACGACCACGAATTTTGTCGGCCAACGCCATGACGCTAAAAAATGGTTTGGACGATTGCGACTTCTTTTCCTCAACCGACTCCGCGGACGTTTGAAATGGGTGTCCGTTTTCTTTGGGGCTGTTGACGCGATTGCGAATGCTTTGACTGTCTAAGGGAAACGAAAACTTCTTCTGATCTCGAGCCCAAAGGGCTGCTTCGCGATTGTACGGGCTTTGAATATCATAGTTTTCGTAGCGAATCATGTCCCACAACATGGTGCTCATCTCATCGAGCGTCAAACTGGGAACCCAATGCGTTCCGTAGCCTCCAAGACAAACGACTCCATTGTTGGAAATGTTTGGATGGAAGATCGGAGTTTGCCAAAGCAGGTTCGGCACCATCCGCGGATACGAAGCACCGAGCTCCACGATCACTTCATGCTTTTCGGTGATCTGAATTTTACCGTAAGAGTCACGACAAATTCCCGGACCATTGAACTGCAAGCGATATCGCGCCGGAGGATCGCCGCTGGCCTGAAAGCTGAAAATGGAACTTTCGGCATCAAGCTTTTCCACGGACCGAAAGTCTGCTTCGAGTCGTCGTTGCCGAGGAGATTTTCGCATGGAAAGTTTCGTATCTGAAATGACTCAAAAGGATAGGTGATCACAACCGCAGGTTACCCGGCAACAATTTCCGGGTACACAATCAAGTGGTCGCCATCGTTGACGCTGGCTGCCAAGAGCGTTTGATCTTCCTGAAGTCGCCGACCGCCCTCTTTGTGGTCGAGGCTATAACTCATTGGCTGGCCGTCGGGGCCGATCACCGGCAAGTTCATCTTGGTGATAATGTTCGGGAGAATTTTTCGGACTGTCACCGAATCTGAGACGACCGCTTCGACGCTTTTCGCTCCGGTTTGATCCAGGAAAGTGACTTTCGTGCCTTCTCGTTGAGCCGTTTCTGTCATCTGCGTTCTCCTCTTTACCAATTATTGGGGAATGTCATTCTAAAATTCGCGAAACCCATCGTGTAGTCATTCGCCGCGTAGACTCCAATATTGGAAAGATTTTCCGGTTGATTTCCCCGGATTTCCCAATCAAAGCTACTTTCGCTCATTCCACGCCCTTCGCAGCAGCCCAAACGCCTGTACATCGCAATAGTCGTCGCTTTCCCGCTTCCGGAAGTGCTTCGCGAAAAAACCCTCCTGAACCATGCCCAGTTTCTCCAGCACTCGTGATGAGGCTGGATTTCGAGTCAGGCATTCTGCAGTCAGCTTATTAAGGCACAATTGGCCAAAGGCAAAATCCAGAATTGATTTTCCAGCTTCGGTCGCAATGCCCTGCCCCCAATAACTACGGCCGATCCAGTAACCGAGTTCACCCCGATTGCTCTGCCGATCGAGCACGATTCCGATGGCGCCAACCAACGTGGCGCCAACCAATGTGGGCTCTCGCTTGTCTTCCGTTTCGCGAACACAGACCCCAAAAACGGTGGACTGACCGTTCTCCCATTCTTTTTCCAGCGTCTGGATCCATTGGCGTGCATCGTCAACGGTATACGGAAATCCAAAACTTCGCAGGTTCAACGACAGCTGTTCATCGTTAGCCAGTTCGGCAACGAGCGCGATGTCATTCGAGCAAAACGGACGCAACTCAAGCCGAGAAGTCTTCAGTGTTGGTTGTCCATTCATCAGCAGCCCGTTTACGTCAATTAGCGGCGAGGTGTCTTACCTCCAAAGCCGGCAAAACTCTCTTAAGTTCCGGTTGTGACGATTATACAGCCAAAAAGTTCGTTGAATAATTCCGACTGGGTCATGGATTCCGGCTGCGAGCTAAAGGCAACCTAAAGTTCGTTGACGGTTAAGGCAAATGCCGCAGTAACCGTCCGACCATGACCCAAGGATTTGAGATGAGCTTTCTGGAACAGTTTTTCGAAGACAACTTTGATGTGCCACCCACGCCGCCGGGCAACTCTGGACAGGCCGATGGATCAGTACCGCCCTCACAGGGCAATAGCTTTAAGAAAGCATCTGACTCTGAACTGGCTGCACATTTGGAAGTCGACACGTACGATCATTTTCAATTGACAGATGCGGTTCGCCCCGCGATGGATTTGAAGATCAAGCCAACTGAAGGCTATCGCCACGAACATTATCAGGACGAAGAGTCCGGCGCATCGATTCCTGTCGTCATGGCTGCAGCTTCAAAAGAGAAGCTGTTCCCTCTGTTTATGGAACTGATTGAAAAGCTTGGTCCTGTCGTTGACGTCGTGCTTGAATCAAGCCACGAAGGCGACGCAGAAGGTCATCGCGATTTTTACCGTGACAACATCGACATGGCAGTCCTTCAAAGCGTTTTGTTCGACTACGAAGACCTGCTCTTGAACGATGGTTGTACCGGCATCGCAGTTTTGAACCCATCCCTACCGCAGGAAGTTCAACTCGAAGAGCACAAGTTGCTGATCGTTTACGGCAGTCCTCTAGAACAATATGAGTTCCGCATGGAAAGAGCTGGCGTTAGCGAATCACCGCAAATGCAGTTCATCACCGAAGCCGAACATGTGCATAGCTCGTCCGAAAAGTACCTGAAACGGTTCGAAGAGCTTCGTTGTGACCTCGGTCTCGACGGAAGTCAAACCGCGCCAAACGAAAACTATCTGGACGACCAATACAACGATGGCGAAAACTGGTCAGATGGCGACATGAGTGGCGGACTGGCGTAGTCTAGTGTCTGTCTGCAAAGTCGTTTGGCGTTTTGAAACGCGGGTTGAAATCAAAAAAAATTCCTTGAAGAATCGAACCAAATTGATGGTTCGCGCGTTGAATTGTTGTTCCTACACGACAAATCACGCAAAACTTCAAGGA
>CALLUY010000179.1 GCA_938010615.1 uncultured Pirellulaceae bacterium
TCCGTCTAAAGCACCTCAGAAACATGGGCTTGCTTTCGCTTTGTGAACTGCGAAGGTGTGTAGCTGATTCAGCAGGTTCCCCTACCTGATGGGGCGATTTCTGCGGGACCGCCCAGTGCTGGAAATCCGCATGCTGGAAAATATGAGGAAATGACCTCATCGCGGTAACGGGGAGGGAGTGGCGGTGCCTCTCCCTTACCCAATTATTGGAGCGCTTCGCTTTTTTAATTTTCACGTGTTTTAATTGAGTGGAATGCGTAATCTTGCCTCAAATGTGCAACTTCAAAGAGCGTAAGCGAGGCGCAGCTGGCACCTCGCTTACGCGCTTCGAAGTAGCAGCTTTGAAGTTGCACTATGTCGTCCCATCCCGAAGGGATTCAAGCTATTAGCCGGTGATAAGCGCAGCGCCATCACCGGATTCGGTCGAAAAGCAAACATGATCCCGAAGGGATCACAGCGGGCGTTTGCTACGATCCCTTCAGGATCGAATCGTGCATCCATAGGGTTCCGGAGGTGGTCGCTACGCTCGACCTCCGGCTAATGGCTGAAATTCCTTCGGAATAGAAATGTGGGCAACTTCAAAACTTACGCGTCGGGTTGTGCAATTTCCTACTAAGGGACGGGGAGGGTAATCTCCACGATAGAAACCGAATCAATATGCTATAATCTCGGCTTCAACTCACCCTCCATTTCCACCCAACATGTTCTTCGTATTCGACGGCGTCGACGGCTCCGGCAAGACCACGCAACTCAATCGACTCGCCGACTCTCTGCGCGAGCAAGGCCATGACGTCATCGTCTGCAAAGATCCCGGAACGACGGAACTCGGTGAACGACTTCGCTCCATCCTGTTGAGCAAATCGGAGATCCCGATTCACATGCGCAGCGAGATGATGATGTTCACAACCGCACGCACGCAACTGGTCGAACAAATCATTCGTCCGGCTTTAGCCAGCGGCAAAACCGTTGTGCTCGATCGCTACGTTCTCTCGACCGTCGTCTACCAAGGCCATGCGGGCAACCTTGACGCCGATGCCATTCGAATGGTCAACGATTTCGCAACCGATGGACTTTGGCCTGATCAAACTTTCATCCTCGATCTTCCAACCGAAACCGCGATGCAACGGCTGGGAGACGATCTGGACCGCATGGAATCTCGAGGCCTCGCATACTTCGAAAAAGTGCGTTCCGGATTTTTGGCTGAAGCAGAAAAACAATCTGACATCTCGGTCATCGATGCCACCCAAGAAATTGATACAATCGCTGACTCGATCCGCAAGATTGCCCAAGCTGCGATCACAAAAGGAGCCAACTGATGGCGTGGCAACAAATTCTTGGACACGAGCTCAATACTCAGCGATTCGCAGACAGCTTAAAGCGCAATCGAATGGCCAGCACGTTCCTGTTCGTCGGACCGCAAGGCGTTGGCAAACGAACCTTCGCGCTGCAACTTGCTCAAGGATTACTCTGCGAATCTAACGCCGACGACTCGATCGATCCCTGCGATCAGTGTCCGGCATGCCAACAAGTCATCGCCGCAACGCACCCGGATCTGATTCAGGTTTCGCGACCAGCCGGAAAGGCATTCATTCCTGTCGAACTGTTTATCGGCGACAAGGAACATCGACGACAGCGAGGACTTTGTCATGACATTGGGCTGAAGCCATTTTCCGGCAAGCGAAAGATCGCGATCATCGACGACGCGGATTTCCTGAACGTCGAAGGAGCAAACAGTTTGCTAAAGACGCTCGAAGAACCTCCTTCGAATTCGATCTTGATTTTGATCGGCACCAGTGAGCAACAGCAACTTTCGACAATCGTTTCTCGCAGCCAAGTGATTCGCTTTTCTCCATTATCAGATGAAAACGTGGCCACGATCCTTGGTCGCATCAACCTTGAGACCGAAATTCCGATCGGCGAATTGGCTCCCGCATCTGGCGGAAGCATCGAACGCGCGAAGAAGCTGATCCAACCCGACGTTCTCGAATTTCGAAACGCATTCCATCGCCGATTGGCGACGCTCGATCCGGCAGGCAACGGTTACACCAGCGACGTTTTGGGCTTTGTTGACGGAGCCGGAAAAGACGGTTCGGCGAAACGGGATCGCGCGGTCCTCGCAGGCGACTTTGCGATTGAGTTCTTCAGCCAGTGGCTCGCAAGCTTGACCGGCGCCGCCCAGAAAACGTCTGACCCATCAATTGCCGAATCGATTGCCAGCACTCCCAACACATCGGATCAGGACATCAATGAGATTGCCCAACGAGTGGCTCAGTGCATTGAATCGACAGTGATCATGCAACGGAAAATTCGCGCTAATGTATCGGCTGCAAACGCGGTTGAAATGTGGCTTCGTGATCTTGGTCGAGCTTGCCGGGGCCAGCTTGTTGATGCAATGGACGATGTTGTTGCATAGTGAGCCTTGCCGACCAACCTTGCACAGGTCAAAATATACCTTTACCAAATTCAATGAAACGACCCCTGCATGAACGCCGAGCTTCGCCAAAAGCCAATCGCTAACGCGATGCGTGATGCAGATGAGACCGTCACCGACACGATGCTGTTGGTCGAGACGCCAGAGAAGATCTCGTTTCAGTATCAACTCGTTGGACCGTTTCGTCGATTCGTGGCTTACGGACTCGACCTGATTTTCTCGATGGTCGGCTACACCATCATCGTCGCGATGGTTGCCTTCGCTCTCGCGTACCTCGAATCGTTCACCCGCGGCACATTTATCGGCTCAGTCATTGGGGCGATCGGTGAAATCGGTGGCGCAATCATGCTCATCGGCTATTTTCTGGTGTATTGGTTTTACGGTGCACTGATGGAAACTTGGTACAACGGCCAGACCTTCGGGAAGATGATTACCAAGCATCGAGTGCTTTCGCAAAACGGACACGCCATCGACGGAGTCCAGGCACTGCTACGAAACTTCTTTCGATTGCTGGACGTGTTCCCCTTCATTCCAATTCCGTTAGTGAGCCTCACGGCCGCGAACGAATTTCCTGGCATTATTCCCACCGGCCTGTTCGGATTGGTGACGATGTCGTTGAGTGGAAAATTCCAACGGCTGGGTGACTTGGTGGCCGGAACGATCGTCGTTGTTGATGAGCGAAAATGGATTCCTGAACTGGCGACGTTTACCGACCCGCGTGTTGAGCAACTTTCTGAAGAACTTCCGTCTGATTTCTCTCCATCGCAAAGCATGCTGCGAACGTTGGCCGACTACGTTGATCGAAGAAGGTATCTGTCGCCGGAAACGAATCAGGACATGGCCAAAGGGTTGGCGTCTCGAATGCTTCAAAAATTTGGACTGCCGCCCGACACCGACTATGACCTTATGCTGTGCGCGATGTATTACAATGCATTTATGCAGTACCAGAATCAGGAAGGCGCGAACAAATGAAAGCTTCCAAACTGATCGAGCTACGCCAACCTTCGTGGTCAAGACTCGAAACGCTGTGCGATGAATTTGGCAGTCGTTCTTCAAACAAAGTACCCGCCAAACGAGTCAACGAGTTCGCTGCATTGTATCGCAACGCGTGTGCCGATCTTGCGTTGGCGGAATCGAGTCACTTGCCGCCGAACACGATTGAGTATCTGCACCAACTGGTTGCTCGGGCTCACAATCAACTTTACCGCAGCCAAAAATTTGATCGCCACGTTTGGTATGAGAAGATTTTTGTCGATACGCCAAAATTGATCTTCAATGATCCGTACGTTCACATCGCCGCTGTGATTTTCTGGGGCCTGTTTTTGTTAGCCGGCTGGCTGTCATGGGACAACACCGCTTGGCCAGGCTTCGCAGAACAGGTCGTCGGCGAAACCCAACTTGAATCCATGGAGGAAATGTTCACGGGCTTTAACGGACGATCGTTTTCGCAGAACTCGTTCATGTTTGGCTTCTACATTTTCAACAACGCCGGCATCGGCCTAAAGTGTTTCGTGATGATGTTGTTTGTGCCCGCCGGCATGGTGACGCTGTGCCACAACGCGATCGTGCTGGGCACCAGTTTCGGTTACATGTTTCGACCGGATGTTGCCGAAGCAGGTGCCAACTTCAAAAACTTTGTCACGGCTCACGGACCGTTTGAACTTACGGCGATCGTCCTGTCAGCCGGAGCCGGTTTGAAGATCGGTTTAAGCTGGCTGGTGGCTCGTGGTGTAAACCGACTCGATGCCTTGATTCAAAATGCACGTGAAGCATTGCCGATCGCGATGTGCGCCGTAGCTTTGTTTTGTATGGCCGCGTTGATCGAAGGATTCGTTTCGCCGACCTCAGACAAGATTCTACCGTGGTGGGCCAAGGGCATGGTCGCAACCGCTTCATCGGTGATGCTGATGTTCTATCTGATTGTGCTGGGTTATCCGCGAACTGATGACGAGGATGACGATGCAGCTTGATCGTACTTTCATCGGAATTCGGCAACGGTCGGCGTTCGAAATTTGGGACCTGACTCTGCTGGTCGTTCGACGATACTTTGGGCCGCTGTGCACGCTGTTTTTTGTCGGCGCGATTCCGTGGATGATCATCAATCATTTACTCACAATGTGGATGGTGACCGATGACTTCTATTCTGACCACGTCTATTGGTTCTGCTGGATCAATGCGTGCCTGGTGATCTCTCAAGCCCAAATCGGAACTTGTCTGATTGCTCACTATTTGGGCCAAGCCATGTTTAACGCTCGACCGACGGCTCGCGAGTCGATTCGATCGCTCGGAAAGATGAAGCGAACTACGGGAAGACGCCCCGGGAAACTCTTTTTCGCTTGGCTTCATTTAGTAAACCGAATGGTGCTGCCGATCTTGGCTCTGGTCGTGATCATTCTGCTATCCCAAGACGAAGAGATGATCATTTTCTGGGGTGGATTCGCTCTGCCATTCCTCGTGTTCATTGCACTGATCGTTCGCGCGAGGACTCCTTACCTGAGCGAGATATTGCTGCTTGAAGAGGCGCCTCGCAAATCAGATTCGCCCAAGATTCAATCGTATTCATCTCGCAGTGCGAGTTTGTTGTCGGCTCCCGGCGCGGACTTCTTTTTGAAATTTATCCTGTCTGCAATTATCGGCGTGTTCCTTTCGTTGGTGATCTACGAGAGCTTTTGTTTGCTGGACAGTGTGCTGGGTTTACAATCGATCGCGTCCTCCAATTTGAACTTCATTTATTGGCAGTTTTCATTGTGGATCGCTGCGGGACTTGTCGCCGTAAACCGCTTTTTGTCTTACATTGATCTTCGCATCCGCACCGAAGGTTGGGCCGTCCGACTGCGATTGATGGCGGAAGAAAAACGGATGGCGGCTGAGGCCTGAATTGGAATATCGAATGCCCAAGGCAATTCAACAACTCCTTTTTCTTTTGATCGCTGCCTTGATGGTGGTAGGCTCGGCCACCGCTACGGCCTGCGACGAGGAGACGTTTGATTCGGCACTGAATTCGACTGGCTTGCCATGGTACGACAGCAAGGCAAAAGATCTGAAGTCCACCAAAGCTCCAAAGCGAAATGCGTCTGTCGTTGCTGATCGTCATCGCATCCCGGCGTTCAAGAAAAAGAAAACCGCAGCGAAAAAGAATAAGCCTCCCGTCCCAGCTGCAACCGGCGCTTCGACGTTCTCAACGATTGGCACGGCGATCATGTACGTGGTCGCCGCCATTTTGGCAATTGTCTTGGTCGGTGCTCTGATTTACGGATTCCTGAAGTTGGAGTCAGGTGATGGTTCTGAAGAGATGGACGCAGAAAAACGAAAGCGAAAAATCCGCGACCACATCAAACACCTTCCGTTCGAAATCGAAGAGCAGGATGGCGACTTTGAAACGTTTGCTGAAAAGTCATTTCGAGATGGAGACTATGCGAACGCGGTGATCTACCTGTTTGCCGACCTGCTGGTCGCGATGAGTGAATCGGGTTTGGTTCGATTGCAGCGAGGCAAAACAAACCGGCAGTACTTGAATGAGATCTGGGAACATCGCGAGATCCGGCCTTACTATCAGGAAGTCATGACGGCTTTCGAAGATGCGTTTTTTGGAAAGCATGAAATCGACAAACAACGTGCTGAAGCTTGCTTTGCAGGACGAGCTGCTTTTGATGCCGGTCTTGAGAGAATCAAAAACACAAGATTCGCTGCTCAACAGAATTCATCGGTTCTTCCAGCCCCTACCGTTTCGGTGGAGGGAGCTTCGTGAACGGGACTCCAAACCGATCAGTCTGTGCCGTACTGGCTTCCATTTTCTTGACGATGACGATGTCGACTGGATGCTTTAATTTGGGCACTGACTTCACCTATGGAAAATCCGCTGACCAAAGCGTCAATGGCGTTTCGGTGTTTGCGAATCTGCTTCGCGAACGAGGTCATTCCGTATCACGAAAGGGGCGTCTTTCGAAACGAGTCGACAAATTCGATACGATTTTCTGGGCGCCCAACAACATTGAAAATCCGCCTGAGAACGTTGTCGCATGGTTTGAGCAATGGATGGCCAAGGGTGATCCTCGCGTCATGATTTTCGTTGGAAGAACATACGACGCAACGATCCCCTACTATCGTGGCAAACTGGAGCGAGCCGAGGCAGACGATCGCGAGAATTGGCAGCGTGAACTGGCCGACGTTCTAATGCAAAGTCGCGAATACAACTTCGACTGGAATTTCGGTTCTCCAGATCCTGCAGAACAATACTGGTTCGAAGCAGAAGAAGATCTGAAGCTTGACAATTCAAATCTAGGCGGACCTTGGGCCGAAGGCATTGATGCCAACGCCGTCTCGCTGGAAACTTCGACATTGCTCAAGCCGTTGAAAGACTACAACGATGAAAAGTCGTATCCCACATTGGCGATCGACAGCACGAACGAGTATGACGAATACGAATCATGGTTCGAAGATTTTCGCGAATCCAAACTTTCAGCAAAGGAACTTCTAACCGTTGACGGACAGCCTTTCGCTTTCGAAGTTTCTTCACCGGACAGCCCCGGACGAAAGTTGATCGTGATCAGCAATGGATCTTTCCTGCTCAATCTTCCGCTGCTGGAACCCGAACATCAAAAGCTCGCGTCAATGGTTGCGGACCATGTCACCGGTGATGTTGTCTTCATTGAATCCGATTCGCGCTGGCCGAGGGTCGGTGGCGGTGCGAACGATCCGGCGTTGCGATGGACGTGGATCGGCAAAGCGCCGATGAACTACATTGTGCCACATTTTCTGTTCTGGGGCGTGCTGTATTGCTTTGTGTTTTATCCGAATTTTGGACGGCCAAAGCGAATTCAGTTTCACCCACCCAAAGCGTTTCGCAGTCACGTCCAAGCCGTTGCTTCGATTTTGGGTCGCTCCAAAGAGAGAAGTTGGGCTCGAGAAATCATCGACATGTGGCTGAAGCGAAACAACAAAACCAAAAGTTAAACGAATCATACCTGCTGTAACTGGCTAAATCATTCATGAATGCAAACCCATCCGATACAACGATCGAATTCGATTGTCCTGAGTGCCAATCGCGATTGCGAGTTCCGTCTTCGCTGGCGTCACAAAACGCAAAATGCCCCAAATGCGCGAAAGTCGTTGCCGTGCCGGCGACGAGTCCGACAGTCGCGGATCAGAATCCGGTTGCATCTGCGGCACCGTCGATTCCGGCGGCCACCATTGGACCAACTTCAAACGCGGTCGACGCAAACGCCGTTGTCGAAGACGCAGGAATCCTGCTTCCTCCCGATCCCGATGCCCCAGTTCACGCGCTCGACGATGCGCCGCAGCAAGGAACTTCAATTGTTGACATGCCGCATGAACCGATTGTTGGTCGCGACACCGAAACGCGACGGTTGTTCGAATCGATCTGCGATGAAGTCAGTAAAGTTTTCGTTGGGCAACGCGAATTGGTTGAAGGAACGCTGGTCGCGCTGTTTTCCGGTGGCCATGTGTTGATCGAAAGCGTGCCGGGACTTGGCAAGACTCTGTTCGTTCGTACCCTAGGGAAAATTCTGGGTTGCGAGTTCGGTCGCATTCAGTTTACAGCCGACCTGATGCCATCGGACATCACCGGTGCTCCCATCTTTGACATGAAGACGCAAGAATTCCGCTTTCGTCCCGGCCCCGTTTTTACTCAGCTGCTGCTTGCCGATGAGATCAACCGGTCACCTGCCAAAACGCATGCTGCACTTTTGGAGACGATGCAAGAACGACGCGTAACGGTTGACGGGCAGACTCATGAATTGGACCTGCCTTTCCTGGTCGTGGCAACTCAGAACCCGATCGAATCGGAGGGAACTTACAACCTTCCCGAAGCACAGCTGGATCGATTCCTCTTCAAACTGCGTGCGGACTATCCATCAGAAGAACAGGAAGCCAAAATCCTCATGATGCACGGTGGCCAAATCGACCTGACGAAGAAGTTGGAAAACGAAGTCAAGACGGTTTCATCTCCAGAGCAAATTCTGAAAGTAACTTCCGAAACCAGCAATGTTCGCGTCGAACCAGTTCTGGTCAATTACATCAATCGGATCGTTCGATTGACGCGTCAGTGGCCACAGTTCTACATGGGCGCTTCGCCTCGCGCCGGAATCGGCTTGATGCAGAGTGCTCGCACGCTGGCGGCGTTTTACGGTCGCGACTATGCGGTGCCTGACGACGTGGTTCAATTGGCGATTCCGACATTGCGACACCGTGTGATGTTGACCGCCGAAGCTGAAGTAGAAGGCCAACAAGTCGACGATCTGCTTCGCGAACTCATCCGCCGCGTTGAAGTACCGCGAATCGAAACGCAATAGCCGAATTTTGGCGGAGTTTTCGATTTCATTTCGGTACAATAAATACTGAACGGAACCTTGGTGCGTGTACTCGGGTTCAATTATTTACCCAATTGTCTCGTCTCCTTTTTCTTGGAAATAGCCATGAATTCTAAAAACGTTTTTGCCGCTGCTGCATTAATCGTCGCTGCAGTTTTCGCAATTCAAATGCTTCAACAGAATCAAGCGGAAGCGCGTCAGTCAACGGCACCACAACAGACGACATCTCAGAATACTCAAGGCGTTGAATTCGCAAGACTACAGTTTGAAGACGAAGACTCGGTCACGTGGTTGATCGGTGGCAATGATCGTGTCCGCACGGAATCTGTGAAGGCAACCTATCGCCGTCTGGGCGGCTCCGGACGAGGCTCATTTGCTGATCTGCTAAATCAGATTGGCTCCGACGGTTGGAATCTGCAACAGAAAGACGGCAACGTTTGGATTTTCTCACGGCGGGCCTCGTAACGAATCGCGCTCGATGTTAGTTTGGCAGACATGATACTTCTGATCGACAACTACGACTCCTTTACCTACAACCTCGTGCAACGGCTGGGCGAAATTGATGCTCAGCTAGACTTGCGAGTCATCCGCAACGACAAAGCGACGGTTGATGAGCTTGTGGCACTCGGCCCCAGCCATGTGATTATCTCGCCCGGTCCTTGCACGCCGACCGAGGCGGGCGTTTCGGTCGACTGCGTGGGTGCATTTCACGGCCAAGTCCCGCTGCTGGGAGTATGTCTCGGCCATCAATCGATCGGTCAGAACACTGGCGGAGAAATCGTGCGTGCTGATCGGCTAATGCACGGCAAGACCGACAACATCAATCACGATGGCACAGGATTGTTCGAGGGTTTGCCCAATCCGATGGTGGCAACGCGATATCACTCGCTGGTCATCAAACCGGAAACTCTGTCTGATGAGTTTGAAGTTAACGCTTGGACGTTTTCTCCAACGGGCGAAAAAGAAATCATGGGCATCCGCCATCGTGAGCATCCTACGTTCGGATTGCAGTTTCATCCAGAGAGTTTCCTGACCGTCCATGGCGTCGATCTGTTGAAGAACTTCCTTTCGACGAACGTGTGCGTCTGATGGTTTCGGTTGAAGAAGCCATAAGGCTGGTCGCTGAGCACGTTCTTCGATTGCCTGAGGAAACCGTTTGCCTTAGCGAAGCCGCTGGACGAGTCCTCGCTGAGAACGTCTTTGCCGATCGCGATTCTCCACCGTGGCGAAAGTCGATGATGGACGGGTTTGCAGTTCGATCCAACGACATCAATGCGGGAATTCAGAAACTTAAAGTGATCGAAACGGTCACCGCTGGCGGATCGCCGACGGTGGATGTCGAAGGTGGCCAAGCAACTCGCATTATGACCGGCGCACCGGTGCCTGAGGGCGCCGACTCCATTGTGATGATCGAACGATGTGCTTTCGAGGAAGGATCTGACACCGTCACCATCGAACTGGATTCAATTTCTGCCGGCAAACACTTAATGGAAGCAGCGGCTAACTTTGCGTCGGGCGATATGATCTTCCCGGCAGGCCGAACCATCCGAGCGATGGATATTGGATTGCTCGCGGAAGTCGGTGCGGCTCAAGTTTCCGTTTTTCGTCAACCGTCAGCAGCAGTTCTACCAACCGGCGACGAATTGGTTTCGGCCAGCGAGCAACCAACTGGCCCTCAAATTCGCAACAGCAACGGACCGATGTTGCTTGCGATGCTGAAAGGTAAAGGTATCGAATCAATTGACCTTGGAATCGGTCGTGACAATCGCGACGCCATGCAGGAACAATTGAAACGTGGACTCGAGAAAGATATCTTTCTGTTGTCGGGCGGCGTTTCGGCGGGAACGTTGGATCTCGTTCCTTCGCTGTTGAAAGAGCTGGGAGTCGAAGAGATTTTCCACAAAGTCAAAGTCAAACCTGGCAAGCCGATCTTCTTTGGGACTCACCAACGGTCCGACGGATCCCGCGGCTACGTGTTTGGCTTGCCTGGCAATCCAGTAAGCAGCCTCGTCGGGTTTCGCCTGTTCGTATCGACGGCCATTGCTTTGATGTGCGGAAAGGCAAACGCGATCGAATCAAGTCCGCAGCTGGCAGAATTGTCACGCGAACATGAGACTCGTGGAGACCGTCCTACATTCTGGCCTAGTCGACGAATCTCCAGTCCCGACTGTTCGTTGATCGTGGAGCCATTGATCTGGAATGGATCTTCTGACTTGGTGGCTCTTGGAAAAGCCGAAGGACTGATCGAATTCCCTGCTGGCGGAAAAGTTCACGATGCTGGAACTGAGTTTCCGTTTTGGGAACTATAGTTTCATTTCTGCATCGATTCGCATGAAGAGCAAACGCAAATTTCGATTTGGCCTGAAGAGCTTGCTGCTACTGATGGCTGTCGTTTGCGTTGCCTGCGGCTACTACGCGTGGAACGCAGATCACTACGCGGCCATCGAAACGCTGCTCGAAAACGGGAATAGAGTCCAATGGAAACGGGAAACTCCAAACTCCTTGGACCGCATGCTTGGAATCTATCGCTTTGACTCTGTGAAGTGTGTTGAACCGCTCAATGCCCATTCCGATTTCGACGCGATTGCCAATTTAAATTTTTTGGAAGAATTTCGATCCGACCATCTGTTCACCGATTTCGATCCTCTCTTCAAACATTGCAACACGCTTCGCTCGTTCAGCATGTTCGATATCCCTGTTGAGGCCGGTCCCTTCCTATCCACAACCAGAAACCTCGAAGAGCTGACTGGAAATACGTGGCAAGGCTTTAATCTGGGATGGATTGCCAAGAATCGGAATCTCAAGGCTCTCTACGTAACCAACGCCACCGGTCTTGAACATTTGGAAACATTCAAAGAACTTGAGTACCTCCAAGCTCCTCAGGAGTTGGAGTCGCTTGAAGCCATACGACACATGACGAAGTTGGAACATTTGTGCTTCACGGGCAGCAAGGTGCGATCACTTGAGCCAATAAAAGATCTCAAATCATTGAAGTACATCGAATTCGAAGAGTGCCCCATTCCGGAAGATGAAATTAGAGCGTTCCTCGAAAGTTTGCCTGAGGATGTCAAGGCGTACGGATGCTCGAGATTCATTGACCAAGAGAACGAAACTCCCTGAGTTCGGCTTCGGTCCCGTTTCAGAATCGTTCAAATGTCTTAGACTGCTGCGTTTAAGTCGAATATTTGAACGGGAAACATCTGATGAGTGATCGAATTGTAATGCGAACAGGCGAAAGTCTTGTTGCTGGAGGGCCTCCATTTACGGCCGCCGAACCGGAAGTCGTCATCGGAGAACTGGACGGACCGGTTGGCACTGCGATCGCAACGCTCACCGGCAACCAAGCCGCCGGACACAGCAAAGTTTTCGCGATTCTCAACACCGACATTCAGGTTCGCCCTGTAACTTTGATGGTCAGTAAAGTCACCGTCAAGGACAGTCGCTACACCAACATTTTGATGGGAACCGTCCAAGCCGCGATCGCCAACGGCGTTCTCGATGCGGTTCGCGCCGGGCATCTTCCCAAAGAGAAAGCAAACGATCTGGGAATCATCTGTAGCGTTTGGCTGAATCCTGGCGTTTCAACGGATGACAATCTGGACCACAAAGCACTGTTCGAAATTCATCGCAAAGCCATGTATCAGGCGATTGAGAAAGCGATGAAGAACGAACCTTCGATCGATTGGTTGCTGGAAAACCAAGACAACATCACGCATAAGTATTACGAGCGCGGACTTAAAGGCGAGATTTAAGTTTGAGGCAGAATCGATGCATCGATTCAAATACAAGCTCGAAGCGCAAGCGAGTGGTCGGGAAATCCTCGGAAATATTCCCTCGCTTGCGCGCTTTGAAGTTGCACATTTGAGACAAGATTTCGCATTCCAATTGATAAAACACGTGAAAATTAAAAAAGCGAAGCGTTCCAATACAAGCCCGACGCGCAAGCGAGGGAGCAGGAAATCCTGGGAAATATCCGCTCGCTTGCGCTTCGGGCTTGTATTTGTGCAACTTCAAAACTTGCGCGTCGGGCTTGTATTGGGTGGTCTGTAGATGGCTCTGCATCATATTGGATCTCAAAGTACAAGGCCGGCATACGCGAGGACTGACCACTTTTGCGCTTTTTGAAGTTGCACGCATTTTTATTCCGAAGGAATTTCAGCGATTAGCCGGAGGTCGAGCGTAGCGACCACCTCCGGACCCCCAAGGAATACACGATTCGATCCTGAAGGGATCGCAGCAAACGCCCGCTGTGATCCCTTCGGGATCATGTTTGCTTTCGACCGAATCCGGTGATGGCGCTGCGCTTATCACCGGCTAAT
>CALLUY010000180.1 GCA_938010615.1 uncultured Pirellulaceae bacterium
CAGTCAGGCTATTTTGAAGCGATGCTTCGGCTAACTGCGTAAACGATCCGTCACTGACATAGGTCGTTTCCGAGATAAAGACACCACTATTGGCAACGACTGTCCCACCTGGAAAGCTCGATGAGTTCGTCACTGGATTGCCACTGGCATCGGTGACCGTTCCCGCATCAAGGTTACTCTGCCATGAGCCCTGCCCATGCCACGTTACGTGAAATGTGGTCTCTTCATTGGGTCCGACAAACACGTTGTTTTCGACTGCAATCGAGGGAGCAAATTCAAGCCCGGCGTCGAATCCTGAATGGCGAAACACCTGCGCTGAAACTCCTGGAAACCCATTGCCAACTTGAGTCGTTGGCGAACGATTGAACATGTTGCCCGACGAATTATCATACTGCAGCAGCAGCGAATAGACGTCTTGGTTTTCACTTCCGCCAGGACCGGCATCGGCAACAAAAGCAACTCCGATCACACTATTGTCATTGATATCAACCGCCAAGTCGCGAACTGAACCTACGTTTTCAGTAGCGAAAGTGAACTCATTCGAAAGTATGCCTCCGCCTAGGACGCGAACATAGATTGTATCGGTGTCGGGACCATTGTAGGCCAACACCGCTCTACTCTGATCGTTGTAACTAACGACAACATTTGAATGCTCAACCTCCGTCGACTCGTCCGCCACTTGGATCGGCCCATGGAGCACATTGCCGTTGCCGTCGAAAGTCGAAACCATCACATCGTTGTCAGTCCCGTTATGCTGCTCCCAAGCAATCGCAAAATTGCCCAACTCATTCATGGAAACGGAAACGTTTCTGCTATTGATACCCGGCGATCCGACACGGAACTGATCCTTGATCACATTGCCTTCGGCATCATAGATCTTGGCCAACACTTCGGTTACGGTACCGCTATCGTTCGACCAAACCCATGCGACAACGAAATTTCCGTTTGGTGCCGAGCCAACAACGGCATGGCGGTGATCCCCGCCTACGGGTGCGGAATCATTGTTAACCTGAATGTTCTCAAAGTCGGTCCCGTCATAAAGCTTGAGCGGAGTTTCCGAATCCAGATGAGAATACCGGGACACCTGAACGTCCCAAGATCCGCTGTCGTCAGTCGAAGAGACAATCGTCTGGTCACCGAAATAGTTGGCACCAATAGCATTGTGAGACGTTCCCGATTCATCACCAAGCGTCGTTTGGAGCGAATGATTCCAAGACTCAAGCAAAGACGAAGAGAAAACGACGTCGTGGTCAACAACACCCGCAACGTATTCGAGCTCCCAGTCACCCTGCGATTCGGCGTGCCCGGTAACGTCGTCACTTGCAGCAACGTCCGCCTCTGAAAGTTCACTAATTGAATCGACCAGCGATATTCCGTCTGCGGTAGCCGCAAGATTGCAACCGTAGATCAGAATGTCGGCATCGAACGCAAGTCCCTTTCGCCACGATGCGATATCGTCTGCGTGTTGTGATAGTGAATCTGAATCAAGGGTAACGTTGCCCAACTGAATTTCGCCAGCGTCTCCATGGGAAACGATGTGAACCGCGTCGTAGTTTCGATATCCAATTCCGATCTCAGAAGTTTCAGAAAGCAGTCTTCCAATCTCCCTGACGCCATCCGCATTCGTATTGATAAATCGGACGGTGACCAAGTCAGGATTGCGATTCGCAAGAATATCATTCAACAGAGATTCGTGGTCTTCGACGGATCGGTCAATCACGACCAGTTCAAATCCTGTTGGTAATTCGATCAAATTTCCGTTGGCATCTGTCGCTTCGTTCGCATCAAATTGATAATGAGTTGACTCGATCGACTCTTGCTGCAGGCTTTCCATTGCTTCAGTCAGCAAATCAAGCTGTTGCTCGACGTTCTCGATGGTGGTATCAACCGTCGGCGCATCGACCAACAGTTCGACCGGAAACGGTGCCGCACTGTAAAGGACTCTGTCTTCAAGCGCGTGCAAATGCAGTTCTGAATTGCTGTTATTTTCCTCGCACGGCGTACTGGCGATGAACCAACCGTTGAGATGATGCGACATTTTTGAAATGAAGTTCATTTTGCCCGACCTGTAAACCAAGATTTACGTTGGTTCATTCAGGAAATCCCAAGGCGCAAGGAAATCCCAAGGCGCATAAAGAGGGCGCATGAACCGCTTAAAGATACCGGCGCCTTTTAGGGCGAGTGGGTTTGATGCTCAGAAAATTTGGTCCGATTGACTAGAAGAGCCGGGTCGATCGGATTAAATGGTTTGCGGACGGCAAACGGCTACTCGGGTACTCCAACGATTCCGTCGATCGTTTGGCGAGAAACGGCATGATATCCACCTCGAGCCTTGGCATAAATCTGCTTCGCAAGCTGCTTTCCTTGCTCTGTTTCAACCAACTTTGTGTACAACGGCTGGAGGAACTTGCGGCGTCCTTGGCCGGTCAAAAACGAGTCCAGCTTCGCGAGTCCGGGTTCGTATTGGGTGCCAATTACATGCGTTAACCAGTCATGCGTGATCTCGGAATTGCCCGATTGAGTAAATTGAAATTCAGCGTCCAACTCATCCATTTGCTTTGTCGATAACTTCGGAAGCTCTCGCAAAAAATGATTCCAATGATGCGTCGTCCACTTTTGAGTTTCAAAACTGGACGCGATTTCTGACGCTGATTTCCCACCAATATAGGCCTCACATGCCTTTTCGACGTTCGCCAGTTCTTCCGTTTCCACGACCGGACAATCGGCTGGCAAACCTTCCGCGTAAATCCATTGCTTGTAGTTCAGTTTATCGGCGCCTTCGAGATTCGCGTCGACGTATTCGATGAAGGACTCAGTCGTCATACTCTTGAATGCGAACTTGTCAAAGTAACCTTTCAGGAACGCATCCCACTTTTCGCGACCGATCACTTCTTCGCACTTACGCAGGAAAAAGTAGCCTTTGTCGTAAGCAATTGAAGTCATTCCGTCGTCCGGATTGCGGCCGGTCAAACTTAGTTTTAACCATTGGTCTCGAGCCTTGAGTTCGGCGATTTCTTCCTTGAGTCCGTCCAGTGAAAGCCGCGCCAACATTTCCGAATACTTCCGACCGTAGATGGATTCCATGATGCGCTGCTCGAAGTAAACCGTGAATCCTTCGTTGAGCCAAAAGTCATCCCAAGTCGCGTTTGTGACGAGATTTCCCGACCAAGAGTGAGCCAGCTCGTGTGCGATCAGTGCAACCAGCGAACGATCTCCGGCCAGAATCGTCGGCGTTGCAAAAGTCAAACGTGGATTTTCCATTCCGCCAAACGGGAAGCTCGACGGCAGAAAGATGACGTCATAGCGATCCCAGCGATAGGGACCGTAGAGCTCTTCTGCGGCCGAGATCATTTTTTCAGTGTCATGCAGTTCATAAACAGCACGTTTCAAAACGGACGGCTCCGAATAAACGCCGCTGCGAGGGCCGAGCGATTGAAACTTCAAATCGCCAACAGCCAGCGCCAACAAATACGACGGAATCGGCTGCTTCATTTCGAATTCGTAAACACCCGTATCATTTTTCTCCTGCGGATTGGAAGCACTCATGACGGCCATCAACGCTGGCGGCACACTGATCTTCGCCGAATAAGTCATCCTGACAGCAGGCGTGTCCTGACAAGGGACCCATGTCCTGGCAAGAATCGCTTGTGATTGAGTGAACAAAAACGGATGCACTTTGTCCGTCGTTTGTTCTGGTGAAAGCCACTGCACAGCTTCGGCGCCAGGGCTGGTCGAGTATTCGATGGTGACTTCATCGCCCGACTCGGGCAACGCAATCGTCAACGCCTTTCCCAACGACGACATGTGCTCTCCAAGCTCCCATTTCAGATCCGCGCCACCAGCAGAGATCTTCGTGATCTTCAGTCCGTTGGTATCCAATCGCAACTCAGTCGCCCCATCTTTGCGATCGAGTTTCAACGTCGCCGAACCGACCAATTGCTTCGCATCAAAATCAACTTTCAGATCAAGGTGCAGATGCTTGACCGCAACTTGATCCGGGCGAGCACACGAATGCGGAAGCTTTTGCGCTTGGGAAACTTGAGCATTGAGAACAAACGCTGCGAGCAGGACGAAGAAGGATTTGGAATTCATGGCTGGCAAATTGAAACAAAACTGATTTTTGCTCAATTGTACCAGCCGGGTTCGTTCGACGTCTAGCCTCAGGCTCGGCGTTGCCGTCGTCCTTTGAATTCCGTTTGTTCCGCCAATCCGCGCATTTCTTTGTCGCTGAGTGCCGAAGGCACGGCATGAGGTTGGCTTCGGTTTGAATTCATGCCGTGCCTTCGGCACTCCCTTTCGGGTTCGGACGGGATCCACGGACTTGCGTCCGTGGCTAATGCATGCCGTCGCTACGCGACTCAAATGCATGCCGTCGCTACGCGACTCAAATGAAACCGTCACTACGCGACTCAAATGAAACACGCTCCTAATGATCGTAAGCGATTTCGTGGCCCGCCGCGAAACTGGCAAACGTCTCGTCATTGCCATCAAACGAATACACTTCCTGCCCCATCACGATCGTTCGGACCGCCCATCCTTTCAATGTCGTTCCATCCCACGGGCTCCATCCGCATTTCGTTTGCTGCTGGCCGTTTTGAATCGTGCGTTCAAGATTCATATCGACTAACGCCAAGTCCGCATCGTATCCAACTTCGATACGACCTTTGTTTTTGATGTCCCAAACTTTAGCCGGTGCGTCGCACATCCGGTTAACAAGCGTCTCAATCGAAAGCCGTCCGTTGTTCACTTCATTCAGCATCAAAGCCAAATAATTTTCAACCGCTGGCAAACCAGAAGGGCACTTCGGATACGGCTGTTGCTTCTCTTCAATCGTGTGAGGAGCATGATCCGTCGCAATGACGCCGATCGTTCCGTCAAGCAAGCCCTCCCACAATCGTTCGTTGTCTGCCGCATTCTTGATCGAAGGATTCATCTTCACTAGCGAGCCCAACCGCTGGTAGTCGTCGACGTTGAAAAACAAATGATGCGGGCAAACTTCTGCCGTGATCAATTCTCCGGCTGCCGCAATCAAGTCAACTTCCGCCCCAGTCGAAACGTGCAACACGTGGAACCGATGATTGTGCCGATGAGCCAAATCGATGGCTCGCTTGGTCGCGATCAACGCAGCTTCGTGATCGCGGACTTTCGAATGATCTGCAACGTCAATCGAATCCGCGTATTTCGCTGCGTTAGCGCGAACGGTGGTTTCGTCTTCGCAATGAGCACAAATCGTCAGGCTCGTTTCGGCAAAGATCTTTTCCAACGCCGCTTGCTCATCAACCAGCAAGTTCCCGGTGCTGGATCCAATGAAAATTTTGATGCCAGGCGTGCGAGTCGCCTTCTTCAGTTCGTCGACATTGTCGGGAGTCGCACCAATATAGAACCCATAGTTCACGATGCACTTCGTTGACGCCATCTCCAACTTCTGATGCAACGCCTCCACCGAAGTCGTGTTCGGAATCGTATTCGGCATCTCCAGAAAGCTCGTCACGCCACCTTTGGCACAGGCTCGTGTCGCGTGGGCCAAGTCTTCCTTCTCCGTCAAACCGGGCTCGCGAAAGTGTACTTGGTCGTCGATCACGCCAGGGATCAGAATTTTTCCGCTTCCGTCGATCGTCGTTTCGGCTTCTCCCAGATCATGGCCGATCGCGGCGATATGATGGCCTTCGATCAAAACGTCTGCGTCAATTGTCGCTTCAGGCGTAACAACTTTGGCTCCGCGAATCAGTGTCTTCATGTTTCTACGTTGGAAAGAGTGGATTTTTCGATCAGTTCCGATGGTCGCATAGTCAAGTTCGCCTCGCCAGTCGTATTGGAAAAATGTTCGCCAGTTGCGATACTTATGGGAATTGAATGAAACCAACTGCCCTTCCAACAGGATCATTGTCACGATGCAGGATTACGAAAAACTCGGCGCCTTTTATCTCGGCAAAGAATACGATATCGCCAACGGAGAACGTCGCGAAGATCTGCTGCTATACGATTCACGCGACCTCTGCACGCACGCCGTCGTCGTTGGGATGACCGGTAGCGGAAAGACCGGCCTCTGTGTTGGCATGCTTGAAGAAGCCGCCATGGATCGCATTCCGTCGATCATCATCGACCCCAAAGGCGATATCTCGAACCTGCTGCTCACATTCCCGAACCTGACACCAGAAGAATTCCGTCCGTGGATCGATGAAGGGCAGGCCAGTCGCAAAGGCGTCACTCCAGAAGTCTTTGCCACCGAAGAAGCAGAAAAGTGGAAAGCCGGCCTTGAGTCTTGGGGACAAGACGCGGAGCGCATCCAACGCATGCGCGACACGGTCGAAATGCGAGTTTACACCCCAGGAAGTACTTACGGTCGCCCGCTGACCATTTTGAAATCGTTCGACGCTCCGAACAAACACGTCATGAACGATCCCGATTTGCTTGGCGATCGAATCAGCAGCGCCGCATCGGGCTTGCTTTCCTTGCTTGGCATCGATGCGGATCCGATTCAGTCTCGCGAACACATTCTGATCTCAAACATTCTTAGCAATGCTTGGCGAGCCGGACGTGATCTCGATCTTGGACGCTTAATCGGTGAAATTCAATCGCCGCCATTTGAGCGAGTCGGCATTTTGGATATCGACACGTTTTATCCGTCCAAGGATCGTTCCAAGTTGGCGATGCAAATCAACAATTTGCTGGCCAGTCCAACTTTCGCAAGCTGGATGGAAGGTGAGCCGATCGACATCAAACGAATGTTGCACACCGAAGAAGGTAAGCCTTGCGTTTCGATCGTTTCGATTTCGCACCTCAACGATCAAGAGCGAATGTTCTTCGTGACCATCCTGCTCAATGAAGTCCTCGCCTGGACGCGGACTCAAGCTGGTACGTCCAGCCTTCGTGCGATTCTCTACATGGACGAAGTGTTCGGATACTTTCCTCCGACAGCAAATCCACCTTCAAAGAAACCAATGCTGACGCTGCTGAAACAGGCACGCGCGTTCGGGCTCGGCTGTGTGCTGGCAACGCAAAACCCGGTCGACCTGGACTACAAAGGGCTCTCCAATGCGGGAACGTGGTTCCTTGGTCGACTGCAAACCGAACGCGACAAAGCCCGCGTCCTGGAAGGGCTCGAAGGAGCATCTGCTCAAGCTGGATCGTCGTTCGACAAAGGCAAGATGGAAGAAATTCTTGCTGGACTTGGTAGTCGCAAGTTCCTGATGAACAACGTTCATGACGATCAGCCGACCGTTTTCGAAACGCGATGGGTGATGTCGTATCTGCGCGGTCCGTTAACGCGAAACCAGATTCAGGAACTGGTCGATGCCGATCCTGCTTACGACAGAGAAGCCACAGCAACCGCCGCACTCGCCGACAAAGTAACGCGGCCCGCAGCTGAGCCCGTCGAGAAGATGGCACCTCAAGTTGACCAAACTCAGCTCGTTCCACCGGACATCGACCAATTGTTCGTTGAACCGAAGCGACGCATCAACGCGGGCGAGCGTTTGGTCTACCGTCCCGCACTGATGGCTCGAGGCCAACTGCATTACGTTCGAACGACTTGGAAAACCGACAAGTGGGAAGAGCGGTCTTTTTTGGCTCAGATTACCGGCAATCAAACGCCCGATGAAGTTTGGGACGAATCAGAGGAAGTACTCGAGAATCTTGACTTCTATCACGAGCCTGACGGTGAAGCTGAGTTTGCAAAACTTCCCGCGGACATGCAGAAGGCGAAGAACTACAAAAAATGGGAGAAGGAGTTCAAGGAGTATCTCTACAAAGATCTTCCGATCAAATTGCAGAAATGTGCTTCGCTCAAAATGATTAGCGAGCCTGGCGAATCGCTTGGCGATTTCAAAGTGCGGCTCGAGCAGATGGTTTCTGAGCGACGCGACGAGGAAACGGAAAAACTTCGCAAACGATATTCGAGCAAGTTTACGACGATCCGCGATCGCATTCGTCGCGCCGAAGACAAAGTCGAAAAGGAAGAGGCGGATTACAAGTCCAGCCGCATGAATAGTGTGCTTTCTGTTGGAACGACATTGATGGGCGCATTGCTTGGGCGAAAGTCCATCAGCGTCACCAACGCACGTCGAGCTCAGAGTTCGATGCGATCCTTCGGTCGTTCATCAAAAGAAAAGGACGATATCGGTCGAGCGAAAGACAACCTCGAAGAGTTGCACATCAAGTTTGAGAATCTTGAGGCCGAGTTCAAAGATGAGGTCGCGAGAGCCGAAGATAAGTTGTCGATCGAGAATCTCGAGTTCGAGGAATTGACTTTGGCACCTCGCAAGGGCGATCTTTCGGTCGAGCAGTTCGCCGTCGTGTGGCTTCCATGGGAAGTTGACGAATCGGGAATCGCCGAACCGGTGTATTAAGATTCTGTTTGCCTTTTGTTTTTTTAGTGCTGAAAGCACGGTATGTATTAGCCATGGATGCAAGTCCATGGAAACGTTGATGCATTAATCGGCAGTCCTGAAAGGACGGCAGGAAAAATGCGTTAGAGCAAAGTTTGGCTCCTGCCGTGCCTTCGGCACTCTGCGGCGATTCACCAACCCTAACCACGGACTTACGTCCATGGCTAATGCATGTCGTCACTTCGTGACTGAAAGTGTGCTTCTTCAAAACTTACGCGTCAGGTTATGATTTGCCCGGCAAACCAAACCATGCAGGAGGGTGCCGACGTTGAAGCTTCCTCAAAAACACGCAAACTGCACACCCTCCCTAGCCAACACTCCTGATGCTCCGCAATGACGCCATCGAAATCTGGAAAGCCGGCGTCGCCGCGGTGCACGGCCGCACACTGGTTGAAAATGCGGTCCAAATCGAAGGCCCAAACCTCACGGTCAAAAACCAAACCTTCAACCTCGACAACTTCGACCGAATCCTGATCGTTGGCGGTGGAAAATTCAGTCACTTCATGGCCCAAGGCATCGAAAACGCACTGGGACCTCAACTCTCTAACCAGAAGAAACTCCACGGACTCGTCACGGTACCGGACGGATCCAACGAACAGGTTTCGCTGAACTTTATCGAATCAGCCGAATGTCGTCCTGCTGGCGAAAACTTGCCAACCCAGCGAGTCCTCGATGCAACGAAACGAATGCTGGGCTTACTTGAAACGGCTGACGACAGAACGCTGGTCCTAGCACTCATTTCTGGTGGCGGATCAGCACTGCTGGAAGACTCAACACCACCGTTAGCCGACATCATTGCCGCCACGAACTGGCTCAGTTCTCGCGGCGCGGACATCATTCAAATCAACGCCGTTCGTATCGCAATGAGCAATCTTAAAGGCGGCGGACTACCACGAGCCATGACCGCCGGCACGCTTGTTGGCTTGATCGTTTCTGACGTGCCAAACGACGACTACAGGTTCGTTTCTTCAGGGCCAACGTTTGAGTTCGGAGACGAATTACATTCGCAAGCCAAATCGGTGCTGTGCGAATTTGGAGCAACCTCTGAATCAGGGTTCCCAGCGACTGCAATTGCTCACGTTGAAAACGGATCGCCCCCGAAGAAAACTCAAGCCGAAGTCTTCAACTTTCTAATTGGCGATTCTGACGTCGCTCGCGATGCTGCAATCTCAAAAGCTATCGAACTCGGATATGAAATTCTTCCCGACGTTCTGTCCGACGCATCAACATGTGAACAGATCGCCAACGCAGCGTCGAACTGGTTTTCTGGACACAGTGCGACGCCGCAGTGTGTCATCAGTCTTGGTGAACCGATTGTTGAGACCGGTGAAAGGGCAGGGCAGGGCGGTCGGAATCAACACGCGGTACTGACCGCCATCAGCAAGTTGATTGGTGACGGTCCGACGAATAAATTCTGCTTCATGTCAGCAGGAACAGACGGAGAGGATGGAAACACATCCGTTGCAGGCGCCATCGTGACCGACAGCGATCTTGCGAAACTTTCAGATCAATCCGCGGAAATTTCTGACAGCCTTGAACGCTTCGACAGTCACACGTTTTTGGCTGAGCATGGACTCGTTTTCGATTCGGGTCCAACCGCAACCAACGTGGCAGATTTGCGAGTCTTATTGCGAGGTTAGGATTGCAATTACAATCCCGAAGGGCAAGTTTTAATGTTTCGTCCTCCGGTTTGGGCGAAAATCGACGACAAACACCACAGTTCTCACCTCAAAAGAACCAAATTATTGCCCCGCTTGTTACCAGTCTTTGCCAATTCCGGTTTTACTGAAATGCACGACTCCAAACCATTCGAAGTTTTCTACGACGAGCAATGTCCTCTTTGCCGCAAGGAGATCAATTTCATTCGCAAACGTGACAAGCACGGGCGATTGACGTTGACCGACATTTCAGCAGCCGACTTTGACGCAAGCTCAACAGGCAAGTCGCTCGAAATCCTGATGCGCGAAATCCATGGCCGCTATTCTGATGGTTCGCTCGTCACCGGAGTTGAAGTCTTCCGCGAGATCTATCAGCGAATTGGGTTTGGAGCTTTCGTTGTGCCAACGCGATGGGTCGGCGTCCGCTGGGCGATGGATCGCATGTACAACCTCTTTGCCGCATTGCGTTACCGGCACGCAAAGAAGCGAATGGAAAAGCAATCTTGTCCCCTGCCAACAAAGTAATCGAATGACCGCCATTCGATTACCGCAAGCTTGAAACCGCTTTTGCAAAGAACTAATTGGATGCTTCAACCTGAAGCCTGTCGGGGCATTTTCTTTGACAAGCTCCAGCCTTTTTGCTGCTCCAATTTTATGGATCGCCCCGCACAATAAATTCCCACAAAGCTGTCGCGCCTTGTTCGCACAGTAACAACCCGATAGCATCTTTATTGTGCGGCAAACATAGAGCTTTTATCACCCGTTTGCCGCAGATGAACACCTAGTTATTCAGATATACGCAGAAAAATATCTGTACACGATTAGTCATACCGCTGACGAATGAAGAACCAACGGATAGCGCACGAAGGAAGATTTGAACCACATCCCGATGACCGCGAAGCTGTTTCGATACTCAGTGGTACGAAGTGTGGTTTCAACCTAAACCCCAAGGGGCAGGTCTGGCAAATCGGACTGACTCCCTTCGTCAGTGACGCCCAAATTGAAGCAGTTAAGTTGTTTCCAAAGCTAATCTCAGTGGTAGCAGGATCTGCAATTCGACCTGACGAAAATATTACTGACGATGGAATAATCAAACTTGCTTCATTGCCGAACCTGTCAGCGTTAGCGCTGACGAATCTCCCGCGGTTGACTGATCGTGTCGCTCCAGCTTTGGCTTCATCCAATATTCGCTGGTTGTGCTTGAATTGCCAAACGATCGGCGACGAATCAATGGAATTCATCGGACGCATGAACCAACTGCTCAGATTGAGTTTGGTCGGATCCTCTGTAACTGCAGAGTCGACGAATCACCTTTTGAAACTTTCCAATCTCAGAAATCTTAATTTGGAAAACTGCGATTTCAAACCAGACGACTTGCGACTCTTGCAATCTACCCTGCGAAAATGCAACCTGAAGCCATCCGTAATCGCGTGACGACATCTGCTTTGCAAGGCTGCGGTTGCCCATTGATTCCGCATCGCTTCACGCCCAAGCCACGTTGCGCGACGATCATGGACTCAAAGCATCGTCCCCGCTGGTACCAGCGGCATTGACGGAAGAAGCTGCTTGCAACTTGCCACCGAAAACTGGAATCCTCCTCCAAAATCCGTTACCATCAAGAGTGACCAAGTCGCTGAGAGCGACAAAGCTCAACGCACGATCTATCCGTGCGCACCAATACAAATCTAGATTGCGATGGCGTCTCTGTGACACTCGGATAGATCGCAATTCGTTATACAACCTGGCTTAACGTGGCAATCCAATGAATGCTGATTCTGCGATTCAGATGTTGCGAGAGCATATTGCATTCTGCGGTGATTCGTTTTGCCTCTCTGACGCCCTCCGTATTTTCAATGAGTTTTATCTGTTTTTACAAATAGATGCTCCTCCTGAGACGATCGACTGCTTGAATTTTAGTGCCGGAATGATGCAGGCCGAGCGGAGCTTGCGTCCAACGTTTACGATCAGCCGCGCCCGCGGACTTTCGTCGATAATCGGTGTCTCCCTCGTTTATAAGAAACGATCAGATTCCGAATTTGAGCAACAATCAGAGCATTGTCATTCCGTCCAAGAATCTCCCGGTTTTTTTCAGGCACTATACGCGTTAGACAGTTATCGAGAATACGCGAAGGTTCTTCCGGCCAAGTTTACCGTAGACTTGTTGAATTCCGATGAAATCAAACAGGGCGCCGATCGAATGGGATTGTTTCGCATACTTGAAGGTGATGACTAAATGTCGGTCGGGCCCGATATAATGCTGAACTTCGTTGGCTCAAACGAAATCCACGGTCTGTACTGTTCGATTCACCCGCTGTAAAACGAAACGTTGAACCTACGGTCCTAACCGCTAGGGTTGACCAGTTGTCGGATGGTCGTCCCTCGTATCCGACTCCATTTTCACGAATTTGAAACCTATTCGACGCCTCGGTCAACGTGGGCGTCATCCCGCCGCGAATATGGATTGCCGATGCGATTAGGGTTTTCGACAAAAGGGCTTTTCTTGCTGGTTGCTTTTGCGGCCGTATTTTGCGCAGGCTGGATGATCCCTTCTCCAATCGAGCGTCCGGAATGGGAACCCGTTCTCGTGGCGAACGACGACTTAGATCCGTATTCGAGGCTGTCAAAATACGACGTGCGTCTCGAACATCGCCTTGCATCAACTATTCCGCCGGATGCAGCGCGTAACATTTCTGACGTGGATGGGTGGCGACTAGCAAATGGCATCCAAAAGCATGACTTTATATTGCTAGATGACTTTTCCGATGGCTTGATTAGTGTTTCGGTGCCGCCCAATCATTCCGTCGTGAACATTCGTGTTGACGGAGAGGAGAATCAATTGCTTCTGTCATTGCTAAAACGCGGCGACAAAGTGTCGGTCAATCGCCTCGTCGAAAGCGAACAGATTCGGCCTGTTATCGATTGCGTGCGAATTTTCAATTGCGGATCAAGAACATCGCCAAAGCACCAAGGGATTGCGGGCCTCTTGGTAACGGACGATCAGAAACAGGCTATAATAAAGTCACGTCAAGAGGATGGAGCATTTATTCTTGGTCTACCGCGTAACGGCACGATAACGAAGCGCTGAACCGAAGCCGCGTTTTCCGCTGTGCGAGCATCGCTCCGCGAATGAATGCCTGACGCCAATTTTGTCGTCTGCCGCACTCACTACATACCTTTCACTCGCGTCTCGGTTAACGCGACTTTTTGCGCCGCTTAACCCCAAATCCATTTCGGGTGCCCATCATGCCGCCAACCGCCATCGAAATGTTCAGTACCTTTGGTGTAGCGACACTCTGCATTGCAGTGGGAATCATGACGCTGGCTGTGTTCTTCACGCTGCTTGCTCGCGTATCCAACGGCGGCGGAAAACCCGACACCATCGCAGTTCGTGGCATCCTGAAGAAGGACACGTGGGCTACTGTGCATGTTGCTGGGGCGGAGACATTCGACCGTGTAAAGTTTATTGGCTTCACAAACGCGAATTCAATGAAAACGCAATTGCCTTATGAACTGAATGGCTTGGTGATACTCGAAGATGAATCGAAACGGCAATTCATGGTGCGGGCGAAGTCAATTCGAATGATCGTAATCGACCCAAACCAGAATTCCGCAACGACTACTTAGTGAACGTTTGTTTGCGCGGCCCGGTGAGCGTTGGCGTCACCCTGCTTTTCAACCATCTTTTTTCTTACAGCTTATGGTTAAACGCTTAATTGTAGTACTGCTGCTCGTTGTCTTGGCTGTCATATATCTCGTTAGGTCAAGATCCGACATGCCATTTGACATTGAGGCTTGGCGAGATGCTAAGTTCACTCAGGTTGTTGGCAAACGTGACATCCACCACGAATATTCGCTTCGGTATCTGATGGTGAACGATCTAATCAACACTGGATTGAACTCCGCAGGTATGAACCGGGATGGCATTCGTGACTTACTTGGTGTTCCGGAAATTGACGAAACATCAACATACTCAATGTCTAGCGGTGATCACGATGCGTATATCATCAGGTACTATTACAATATGATTGACTTCGACACCGAGTATCTAATATTGCAGTATGACTCGAATGGCATTCTAGTATCAACCGAACGAAGGACTATTCCGGGGTAACGGAACCTCTGTTTGTGGCGCGAGCAGACACGACCACGGGTTCATCACCAGCTTACAATTGCGAACGATGACGCTCCAAATCAAGGACTTACTAGATTCTTTATCCAGACTGGCTTGAACAATGTCCAAACACCCCATGCTTGTACCTGAAAAGGGCGGAATGAATATTGAGTTGAATAGCTCACCATTGAAAATCGGGCGGAGAGATGCTTGTGATGTCGTGCTCGACCATGCCAAGATTTCTGGCACGCATGCTGTGTTAACGCTTGAATCCGGATCGTGGCGAATTTGTGACACGAGGACGCGGAATGGCATCAAGGTCAATGGAAAACGGCTTCGCTCAGGTGTGCCGCACGAATTGGTCAACAATGATTCAGTTGCATTGGGCGACCTTGAGTATCGCTTCATTCACTAACCAATTGGTTATGTTTGACTTTCTCAACCTCGCGGCAACGTCAAACTTCTTTCGGACGCCAAATGTCAGCTAGGTCGCCATCAGTGATGTTGCTCCAAGAATCATTGTCGAAGCGGAAGCAGGCGATCGCCGCCGTTGGCATCGAGTGATGAGCTGCAGAAAAATGCATTACCAACTCTTCGGCGCCAGGGTTGTGGCCAAGGAACAGAACTGAGCCAATCGGATCCGGAATTTCTACCAGCCGCTCCAACCATTCGCTGGCCGGCGCGTGATAGAAGCTGGATTCGATCTCAACCAAGGGCTCGGCACCAAACTTCTCAAAAACCGGCAACATCAAATCCAACGTCTCACACGTCCGCTTCGCATCCGAAGACACGATCAAGTCTGGGACTTCGTCATAGTTGCACAGTAGCGAAGCCATCACGGGAGCGTCTTTGCGACCACGTTTGTTCAGCGGTCGTTCATGATCCGATGCAACGCCAGAGTCCCAGGACGATTTCGCGTGACGCATCATTAGCAGCGTTTTCATAGTCACTCCTCGTTTTTACGATTGATCTTCAATGCGATCTGGCTCAACAACGACAGGTTTATCTCGAATCACTTCGCCGTCTACCGTGTTGGCATCGCGTGGAGCTCCTTGAGAGAAATCCGGTTTGATCACGTGTACTTTGAAGTTCTTCTTAACCCATTTTGCGATGAAGCCTTTGTAAAACCGCCGACACACTGGCGTCAGTAGCGTAAAGCCAAAACAGTCTGTCAACAAACCGGGCGTCAACAATAATCCCGCTGCAAAAAAGATCATGGCGCCGTCCGTCAAAAGATCGGCAGGCGACTCCCGTTTTGAAAACTGTGCCATGATCTTGCGTCGTACTTCGGCACCCTGAAGCTTCACCAACCACGCACCAATCGCGGCAGTTAAAACAACTAACCCAACGGTGAGTGGAAACCCCGCGTAGTTCGATATCTTGAAAAGCAGATAGAAATCTATAAGCGGAACGATGATGAACAGCAGGAATAGACGACCAAGCATCAGAAAGGCCACTTCTTTCCGATCGCCGACTTCTGCAATGCCGTCAGCTCTTTGCAGCCTTTTTTCGCCAGCGTAATCAAGGACCCCAACTCTTCTTCGGTGAATGTTGCTTCCTCGCCAGTGCCCTGCACTTCAACAAAATTCCCTCTGCCGGTCATGACGACGTTCATGTCGACGGCAGCGGCATAGTCCATCGGGTAGTCCAAATCAGAAGTTGGTTTCCCATCCACGATGCCGACGCTGATCGCCGCAATGGAGTCTCGTAGCGGAAACTTGTTTGGATCCGGCAGCTCTTTTTTGATCGAGTTAATCGCATCCACTAACGCAATCATGCCACCGGTGATGCTTGCCGTTCGCGTTCCACCATCAGCCTGCAACACATCGCAATCGACCGTAATCTGCCTTGGCCCCAACGCGTTCAAATCAGCGACGGCTCTCATCGAACGACCGATCAATCGCTGGATCTCCGTCGTCCGGCCGTCAACTTTCGTTCGATCGCGTCGCTTCCGCGGATCGGTACTGCCAGGCAGCATGTTGTACTCGGCCGTGATCCAGCCCTTGCCGCTTTCGGCCATCCACGGTGGAACTTTTTCGTCGACGCTGGCGGTGCAAAGAACGACCGTGTCACCACACTGATAAAGGACGCTGCCAGGCGTCTTCTTCGTGAAGTTTCTCTTGATTTTGACGGGGCGAATTTGGTTGCGTTTTCTTTTCATTACCGGATCATACCAGCAACAGACTTCTTTAAGTAGCAGAAGTCATCAGAACACATCACGCCCGTCCCTCTGAGAGAGAATGACGTCTGTCCGCAAACTTCGCGACCAAACGAACCACACTACGCCGATGGCGGAATGTTCACCGTAACGATCTGCAAATCGACGTTACTGTTGTTGATTCCTTCACCCGCTCGCGGAGATTGAGCAACACCGACAACAAACTGAACCGTCGCTGGGCTTTCGCCGGTTGCTCCCGGAGTGAACGTCACCAAGCCCGTGTCGATATCGACACTGTATTCAAACGACGAATCACTGTTGTGAGCCGGAACCGAAATGCGATTCTGGAACGCGAGTCCCGCATTGATTTCATCGATCTGATCTTGATCAAGGTATCGCACGCTATCGTTTTCCACGTCCTGCGAGGTCAACTGATACGTTTGTTGGACTCCGCTGGCTCCGATCAAATCCGGAATGTCATCGAGGAAAGGATTGCTGTCGACGTTGGCACCCGTCGGAGCGACAACGTTGACCGTAATTTCACGAGTCGTCTCGTTACCGTTTGCATCCGTTGCCGTGATCGTCATCGTCGTTTCGCCAACGGCACCTTCAGGAGCGACCAACAACAACGCACCGCGGCGATTGTCCTGATAGATCTCAGCGCTAGTAATCGTGACTCCACCAACGGGGAAATCACGGCCGCCGCTGTTCGGATTGGTCGATGTATCGACAGAGTCAATTGACTCTCTCAGTGATTCGCCCGAAGTAAGGACGCCGAAGATCGAATGGTTGAAATCCAAATTTCTCGTCGGGCCGTCAGTAATAAAGAATTGTGAATCATTGGTGTCCTCAAGACTCTTGGCGAACGACAGCAGGCCTTCCCTGTTGTGTTGCAACAGCGTGCTAAATTGGTCATCGAAGTCACCCAAGTCAGATCCTCCGGATCCAGTTGCCGTTGGGTCTCCACCCTGAATCACAAACCCTTCAATGATCCGATGGAACTCAATGCCATCATAAAATCCATCGTTGGTGAGCGTTCGGATTCGATCAGTCGCCCGCGATCCGGCTTCTCCGAACAAGTTCTCGAACAGTTGGAACGTTAGCGACCCTGAAAGCGGAGTGGATTCGCCGTCGGTCTCTGCGTCAGGAGCAGAAACATTCAGCCGCCAGCTATCGCCGGATTCAAATCGAGGCGTCACAAGCGATGCATCGCCGGACTCAGCCGTGAATTGGATTGGAACATCAGCCGGATTAGCGACATCAAACGTGACCCACAACGGCGAGCCTGCCTCAACCGTTTGCGTTGCGACTTGAGAAATCGCCAAAGCATTGGCAACCACTTCTACGTCAACGGTTGCCGCTGTGCTGCTCTGGTCCGTACCAACAATGTCGGAGTCACTTACGACAATTGAAACAGCTCGATTACCTATCGTTGGTGACGAATCGGTGTTGGTGTACCGAAGTGTTCGTAGCACCGATTGCCAAACCGCAACACTCGCTGAACCGGTCAGATCGAGCGTACCTGTTGGGGCATTGTAAACCTGTGTGATTCCGCTGGTGCCAACCGTAACCGAAAGTTGGTCTTGGGGCAGAGATGCTGACTCAGTGATTCTCACCGATGCACTGGTAATGTTTTCGCCACTGGCGTGTGAGAGAGTTAAGTCGGGTGCGATATTGGTGCTCGAAACTCCCTGAACCAATTCAGCGGATGTCGACGTTCCAGCAGCCGAACCATTCGCATCGACCACCAGATCATTGACGACGCCTTCCAACGAGAACAATCGCACGTTGTCGATCAAAGCGCCTGAACCATCACCCGGATTGTTGCCTGGCTCACGCAGCTCCAACCGTGAAAGATCACCCAGTCCAGTAACCATGAATCCGTATGACTGCCACGTGCTGTTGCCTTGGACGGAAGCAATCCACTGGTCCGTCGCGATCTCAGCACCGGGCGATTTCCAGCGAACGCGAACTTCGTCCGGATTCGTCGCCTGAGTTCCGTCGGCGAACATGTCGAACGTGACAAAGTAACTACGTCCTTCAACGGTTGCAAAATCGGCGAACACGTGATCGACAACCTCGCCACTTGTATCAAGATTCAAAACGTTGGTGCCGTCGGTTGCTGGAGCATTGTCATTTTGTCCGTTGGGTTGGATCTGAATCAAGTCAGGACGATTTCCGCGATCCAGCGCTGTCCAACCTTCGACGTTGCCGTTGGAGTAAAACGGTCCCGCACCGGTTGTCGTTTCGAAGCTTCCATTGGTGACTCCACTGCTGTTGACTGCGCTGGCAACATTGACGTTGTCGATCAATACGCCAAATCCATCGCCTTCCAACACTGTGCCAAGTGCAGCTTCGCGGAATTCGAGACGAGATGCACTTCCGACGGCGCCGGTCACGGCCACGGCATGAGTCGTCCAACGTCCCGTAGATTCGAACGTGCCGACAAGGTTATCGTTCCAAAACAATTCGACGTCTTCTACGATCAAACTTCCCGTCGGGACTTGGCCGCGAAGGTCAAAGGTTACGATGTAAGTTTCGTTGGCGTTGGTTCCAACTTGCTGGAAAACATAATCGATCTGATTGTCAGCAGAATCGAGCTTCAAAACCGAGTTCGCGTCTTCGCCGGTACCGAACGTATACAAGACGATCTTCTGTCCGTTGTCATCATTGGTCCCATTCCAACCGACAACATCAGATGAGTTGTAGAAGTTGGGAACGTCGGCAGTCGTGGGAACTTGCTCGAAGTCACCGTTAGCCAGCAAGTTCAATGCACCCAAGTCACCAGCCAAAAGTTGCCGCGGCTCCAACTTCGCGAATTGGAACGGGCTTGGCTGAGTTCGTCTTGTTCGTCGTTTCATCGATCGGCTCGTAGTTAAGTTCTGGGTCGCGATGGGAGCAAAATCTGGTCGCGTGCGGGCAAGCGTGCGGGCGATGCACACCCTTTTAGTCTATTTAGCTGGCCGGAAGCTGGCGGCAATGCAACGCTTATAACGTCCCAGAATTCGGCATGGGTGGTCGAAAGAGTCTATTTTTGACGTTTTTCTGGCCCTCGAAAGGTCCAAAATCTCGAAAACAGCCGATGTTGCTCCCGGAAACTGAGTAACCGCGAAAAGTGTGAAATGTCGGACAATAAACCGCTCGACGGCGCATCTCAGTTGGTGACACGAGTTCGAACGGATCTTGAAGGAACACTTATGCATCGCTGGCTCACGATCTTGATCATCACGGTACTGGCGGTTTCGGCGGTTTCGCTTCCGAACACTTCCGTGGCGGAGAATCCAAAAACATCAAAATCGGCAAAACGCTCACGAGCCAAGACACTCCAATACAGCCGCAAAATCGACGCGCTCATCGAGAGCCATCTCGCGGACAACGAATTGACTCGCAACCCGGAAATTGATGACGCGACTTTCCTTCGTCGTATCTATCTGGACGCCATCGGCCGCATCCCGAACATTGACGAAGCGGAAGAGTTTCTTCATTCGGACGGCAGTCAAAAACGCAGCGACTTGATCGACGAGTTGCTGGACTCCTACGGTTACGTTAGCCGTCAGTTCAATTTCCTTGCCGATCTGTTGCGTATCAAAACTCGGCTCACCAGCAATGTCCCGGGCAAACCGTACATCGATTTCATTAAGGACTCTCTCGAAGAAAACAAACCTTACGATCAGCTCGTGTTTGAGCTTCTCGCCGCCGACGGACCGATGCTCAAGCGAGGCAACGGAGCGGTTGGGTATCATCTGCGCGATCGCAACATGCCCGAAGACAACATGTCCAACACCGTTCGCGTCTTTCTGGGCACGCGTCTTGAATGCGCGCAGTGCCATGACCATCCTTTCGACAAATGGACGCAACGTCAGTATTTCGAGATGGTCGCCTTCACCGGCGGCATCAACTATCGAACTGAGGGAAATGCGAACTACGGCAAACAAATGCGCGAGCTCAGGAAAATGTCGCAAAACGGCGAAAAGAAAATCAACGGAAATGTTGCCGCTGCCGTGCGGCGCACCATTCAAGCGACTTCGTCTGGCATATCGGGATCGGGAACCGGACTCGCTCGACTACCGGATACCTACGAGGGCTCACGCGGAAAGGCCAACGAAGTCGTCACGGCGAAAACGATGTTCGACGGAGAAGCAATCGTCGATGTCGAAGTTCCACAATCCAACCCGAAAAGAAACAAGCGAAAGAAAAAAAGGAAACTCAACCACAACATTCCAGGCGCCAAACAGATCGGCACTCGGGAAGCTTACGCTCAGTGGCTCACCAACGTGGACAATCCGCGTTTCGCCAAAGTCATCTCGAATCGTTTATGGAAACAGGCTTTCGGAGTCGGCTTGATTGAACCAGTCGACGTGATCGAGGATTCGACGGTCGCTTCGAATCCAGAATTGATGGACTACCTTGCCGAGGTCATGATCGAGATCGACTTCGACATGAAGGAATTCTTGCGAATTGTTTACAACACCAAAACATGGCAAGCCGAAGTAACGCGAACTGATGTCACGGAGCTTCAGAAGTACGCGTTTCCCGGACCCGTCATGCGTCGCATGTCTGCAGAACAAATTTGGGATTCGATGGTTGGGCTAACCGTTGACGCAATCGATGAACGATACAGCGAAGACGTTCGGCTTTCGGGAGCCGGCAAAGTAAACATTTACAACTTCTACGAGGAAGTGAAAGACAAATCGCTCGAGGACATCTATGCGTTGATCGAAAGTAAATTCCGTGGGCGTGGCATGATGATGGACGGTTCGGCAAAAGAACAAATGGCGAAAATCAAAAGCAACGCCAGAAAAGAGAGCCGAGAGAAACGTAAGAAGCTTGAAAAACAGCTCAAGCAGATCAACAACAAAATCAATACTGCCAGACGAGCCGGCGATCGTGAAAAAATGCGTGACCTGCTGATCAAGCGTACTGATATCGTTTCGGCATCCAGATCCAAAGGCGGGCAATACAAACGGGCTTCGGAGCTTCCTTCTCCTGCTCCTGCGAAACATTTGCTTCGCGAGTTCGGTCAATCGGATCGAGAGACCATCGAAAACGCCAACACGGATCCAGCGGTAACACAGGTTTTGCGTCTGATGAACGGATTCGTCGATAGTCAAATCGGCAGAGACCCGAACTCGGTTCTGACTCGAAATGTGCTCATGGCGGATGACGAGAACGAAGCCATCGAAGCCATCTATTTGACGATGCTAAGCCGTCAGCCAACGAAAGCTGAAAAGCGAATTTGGCGCAAGGACTTCGCCAAGGATTCCAAAACGGCCTACACCGATTTGGTTTGGACGCTCATCAATTCAAACGAATTCATCTTTGTCAGATAAGGACTTTGATTCGAATGTGTCCGTCACCGGATGCCTTCCCTCGGAGGCACCACTTCCCCGGTGGCGGCATGTTCGAATCGTTCCTTCTGGCTTCTTCATCGAAAGTCGATTATGAAAAACCACGCCAAAAAAATGGATCCCCAAAGTCGCCGAAGCTTTGTAAGCGGCGTCGCAAAGTCATTCCTGGGACTTGGCGTCCTCTCCGTTGCCAGCCCGCAATTGGTCGGTGGCACGATCCTGAACCCGGGATCTCTAAAAAAAGATCCAAAACCCGGCACCGCGAAGTCCGTGATCTACTTGTACATGAACGGCGGGATGAGTCACCTCGATACCTTCGACACCAAACCCGGCGCCGAAACGCAGGGCCCCGTCGAATCGTTGGATACAACTGCTGACGATGTCCAAGTTAGCGAATACTTTCCGATGATGGCGAAGCAAATGCACAACGTTGCGGTCGTCAGTTCTCTGAATTCAACTCAGGGAGCCCACGAACAGGGACGCTACTTCATGCACACCGGCTACACGCTTCGCGGCACCGTTCGCCATCCAGACATGGGCGCATGGTCCGCGTTTCATCTGGGCAAGATGAACAAGGGTCTTCCTGCGAACGTCAAAATTGGTTCCAACAGTTCTGGACTCGGCGGCGGATTCCTCGAATCAAAGTTTGCTGCACTTCCGATTGGCGACGCCGAGTCAGGATTGCAGAACAGCGGTTTGCCAAAAGGGGTTGATGAGAAACGATTCCGCAAACGCATGCAACGACTCAAGAAAATGAACGCTTCGTTCGCAGGTACTTATGACACCAAAGAATCTCGCGCGTTTGCGTCCATGTATGACGAAGCCGTTTCGCTGATGAAGAGCAAAGATCTCGAAACGTTTGACTTGACGAAAGAAGAAGAAAACGTTCGCGATCGCTACGGTCGCAATCCGTTCGGCCAAGGATGCCTACTGGCACGGCGGATGGTTGAAAACGGAGTTCGCTTCATCGAAGTCGACAACGGCGGTTGGGACACGCATGGTGACAACTTCGAGCGCGTCAAAGAAAAGGGCGCAGTTCTTGACCAAGCACTTTCTGCGCTATTGGAAGATCTTTCCAACCGCGGATTGCTCGACTCAACGCTGGTTGTACTGGCAACCGAATTCGGACGGACGCCGACGATCCAAACGGATCGAAACATGGGGCGAAACCACTATCCACAAGCGTTCACTTGCTTGTTGGCCGGCGGCGGAATTCAAGGCGGAATTCGTTTCGGACAAACCGACGAAGAAGGTCGCGAAGTCATCGACAATCAAATCTCGGTTCCTGATTTCAACGCCACGATCGGCTACGCGATGGGGGTCGACCTGAAGAAGAAAACGATGTCGCCAAGCCTGCGACCGTTTACGTTTGCCGACAAAGGCGAACCAGTTCTGGAACTGTTCAGCTAGTCCTCCGTCTTGCAGGTCGTCGCCTTGGTATTCGTGCTTCGCGGGCAGCGCAGTTTCCAACGTAGCTCGGCGGTCTCCGCCGTAGACATGCACCAAACGGTGGGGACCACCGTGCTACGTTGCGGTCCATGACGCAACCCCAACTTGGCTTGGAGATTTCTCTATGCGGAATCAATTGACCGCCGCAAGATTCACACTGGCCATGTGAAGCAATCTTTGTCGGCACCGAAGCATTGGTGGACATCACATTACCGATTGAATAAAATGCGTAGCCTGTGTCAAACAATGGAGATGTGCCAATGCCAGAATCAATCATCTCGCGTGCCAAGGCGATTTACAAACAACAACGCGAGCAGCTCGAAAGCGAAAGTGCCGGTAAGTTTGTGGCGATCGAACCTGATTCGGGCGATGTATTCGTGGCCGATTCGTTCGATGCAGCGGTCGCAAAAGCTGTTGCTCGATATCCCGCGAAGATCAGCCATACCATTCGCATCGGTAAAGACGCAGCGTTTCATATTGGGTTGATGACTCAATGAATGGATTTGTAGATGAAGATTGGCGTGCGTTGGTCAAAATCCAGATCGGCGCACCAGAGATGCGGGCCACCAAAGAAGTAACGGTCTGGGTTGATACGGCATTTAATGGCAGCCTCGTGCTGCCAGAGTCGATAGTCGAGGAGCTCGTATTGCCCCAGCAGTCAACGGCGGAAGCCATTCTCGCCGACGGTAAGAAGGTAGAATTGGCGACCTTTGGCTCTAGCATAAAGTGGTTTGGGAAAACATATGTCACGCAGGTTACGACAAACGTCAGTCAATACGGATTGCTCGGAACAACGTTGCTCCAAGGGCGAAAGCTCGTCGTAGACTACGAGTCGAAATCGGTGAGCATCGAATAAGCCGCATAAAACGAATTGCGATCTATCGGTGCGTGCTTATGGCATGGCAATTTTGATTTGGTTTACTGCGCACCGACAGATCCTGCGTTGAACTTTGTCGCCAGTGCGACTTCGTGCAGCGTTATTTTAGGTGAGTTGATAGAGAACTTCCAGCGTCTTTGGTTCAACGCATCGTGATCCAAAGTGTGAGGAAACGGTAGGCCACCCGCTTCAAAGGTGGCGCTACCAAATTCTCAATTCTTAGGTTGAATCTTTGGGTCTTGCGTCCACTTCAAATTCCGGACGTATTCCGCAAAATCATCTTCATCAAATGGTTCATTTGGATCCGTCGACACTCTGAAAATTGCGTCCTTCGCGCATAACCCAGTAAGTGTTGTTTCAAAGTTGCGCACTGCGTCCAATTTATTTGATGTCAAATCAAATGCATCTGATTCCGATAAACCAAATGCGATCAAATACATTTGTTCGCGCGAATAACCCGCCTGACCAAGTGAAGAGAAATGACTTGACACAACCTTTTCGTACTCCGCAATGCTGAGAGACGGCTCGCTATCTCGAAGAAGGGAAGCAAGACGCTCAACCTCTGGCTCTAGCTCAAAACCCATGTGGAACCTCCTGCTCTTCAACATTTCCCGGGTCTGTGGCTGAACCATCATTCTTAACCTTCTCCCACGGGATGCTGTTGAGTTTGTTTTGATAATCTTCAAAGGTCATCTCTTCGGTTGGAATGACGTGCTGATGCCCTTTGTCATCAGGATCGCTGAGCCCAAGGCCGTCTGGAAGTTTCGATACATCGACCTTGGCCATTACTTCTTTTTTTCGCGGATCAAATTCAGCATTGAAGACGCTCAAGCCATCGTCGCCAGTTATATCTGGGCCCACTTTATCATCACCGTTTGGCTTAATGTCCGGGTTGTTGGACGAATTTGGTGTTCGGCAACCCTTTTCGCCACCACGAAGAGCACCATCCTTTGGGCTGTCGATAAACCCGCCGGTTGCATTGGTTTTCATTGATCTATAGATGCAACCTTCGAAAATTGGGTCTACGGGCGAGCCCAAAATCGTGTACAGCATCGAGAAACTCGATCCCGTAGATGGCATCTGGATGGTTAATTGCGAAGCTAAATAGCCTGTCTCTTGATTGTGAAAAATTGCACCCTGCGCGACTCCAACGTCAAACACAGAAAGCTTTTGATCTTGAGACAAACAATTCTGGCTGGCGCAGAAAGCGAGAGTCAGAGAGAGAACCAAGGTAATCTTGTTCATCATATTCCTTTCAATTTCCTAGATAAAGAATCCATGCGAGCCCTTGGTTTGAGGCGTCATCGTTTGCGGTTGTAAGCTGGTGTTGAACCCGTGGTCGTGTTTGAGCACGCCACAATATTCCTCCCAAGACCAAAAAAATAAGCGGATGCTCATTGTTGCAATTGATAGCGTGCCACGTCAAACACTTTCTGTGCGGTACAAGTAAGTTCAACTAAATGGCATGCATTTACGATAGCGAAACTCAAGAACAACAACCTGAAACGCTCGCGACCGACCGAGTATCGTGAAGCCTTGGGGACCGACATGCCGCGAGTGCGGCGGCGATCTCGAGTTGATCGCGATCACGAACGAGCGAGGAGGTCTCGTTTGGCGCAAGCCGTTGGCAGATCACCTTTTGACGCGAGGGCCTCCGTGATGTTGCCGTTGGTGTCAAAATCTGAAAACTTTCAAAGCGTTGCAACCGAGTGCCATGCCTCACGCCTTTCAAGCCAAGTGCCCTGCTAAGCAACGGCATGCTTACGCGTTAGATGAGGCCATGGTCAGAGCGGCGTGAGCATGCTTGGGATGGCAGACTTAAGACAACCACCAACGCCCGCGTAAACATGGCACCCGGCTGAGATGATAGAGAACTTCCAGCGTCAGAATCGTCAGCACCAGCTTGGGCGGTAAGGCGACGCCATGACGCAAGCACAACTTGGCTTTGGGAAATTTAGCTATGCGGAATCAATCGACCGCCGCAAGATTCACACTGACCATGTGAAGCAGATGAACCCTGATTTGCAAACTCAGGGCCAAGATCATCCTTCGATGAATCAACTTCGAAAAGCCCGAACTCCAACGCCGTCGGTGACTTGATTCCGGATAGTTCGCTTGTCGCCGCGCATCTCCGCGATGAAAATTCACTGACCCGATAAACATCTCTGAAGCGTCCAA
>CALLUY010000181.1 GCA_938010615.1 uncultured Pirellulaceae bacterium
CGCGACAGCGAATCAACTCACCAACACCAACAAGTTCTTTTTCTGCCCACGACCAGCCAAAGCGAAGAATTGCCTTGCGCAGCGAATGAAGGCGATTCTTCGTGTGGCGGAGACGAACGGCGACGCCCAATCACCGTTGCCAACCACAACCACCGGCAATCTTTAACAACCGTCGCAAACATCTTTCCAGAAAGTTTTCCACTACCCCATCGACAGCGAAGGAAAGCTGTCGCGTCATAGGCCTATCGAAAGCAGACGATCGCCATTCGAAGTCAACAAAGCAAAACAGGCTATCCTTCGAATCGACTCTCCAAGCCGTAGACAGCGCAGCGCCCGCAGCGAAACTCGCCATTGACTCATCCAACTCAAAGGAACCTTCTCATGGCCACTCTTGCAATCTCAGACAATCCCAAGCCACGTTTCAAGAAGATCAACCACGACTGTGTGATCTATCTCATCGGCGGCCGCCGCTACGAACTCTCAGGGCTGACCAACAATCGAATTGAATCCTGCTTGTTTGCTCGCATCGAGTTTTTCGATGACACCACCAACGAACAATCAATTCCCGAGCGAATCAATATCGCCTCGGCAACAGGCCGTCGCAACTTCGCCAAGGCGATTCACTTCCAGCTAGGCCACCAACCATCTTTCATCCGCCGCGACCTCGAGATGTTGCTGGAAACACTTCAATCCAAAGGCTACGGCGCAAAGAAAAACTCTCGACCCGCCCGCCAGTTTGGCAAGTCATGGTCGAGAGCATAGCTAACGGTGGTCAAGTTTAACGACGAACCGCGAGGCAAGTCGTGCGAAACGCGACCCAGTCGCGGGCCTTTCGTGCCCCAAGCGTGAGTTTCAACGATTCGACGTAACTCTCCTTGATACCGACAGTTACATCAAATCGAGCTTTGAAACGCGAGGCAAAGCCATTTAGGCACAAGGCCCCCTCTTTCATTCGGCTGCTGATTTTACGAATCAGCAGCCGTTTCTTTTTGCGCCGGATCATCCGGCCTCTTCATCATCGAACTGAGTTGACTCGCCGCACCACGTCGAAGATTCGCTCCACAGCCTCAAACCATCTACAATGAATCCTCCGAAGCTTCACCGACAACAATCTCTCAAGATCATTCCTCGCGCGCGTAACGAAAAATCTCAAAAGTGCTTACCACCCTCAAAACTCCAGCTGCAACGAAATGGACTTGGTCCGGCGCGGGTTACGTACGCAAATCACCGGGTGAAAAACAACTCGCTGCTCCGAATCGCAGACAGGTGTATAAACGAGCAAGATATTACGATACGAGTACGGGGGAGTTCATCAGTCGAGATCCGCTGGAGTATGTGGATGGGATGAGCCAGTACAGGGGGTATTTTCTGATGAACGGTTTAGACCCTTGGGGTGAAGAAGTGTTCATTTGCAATGATGGATCGATCAAGAATGTCCCTGATCCAGTATCAGATGCAACAAGAAAAATTCTCAACGATTCTGGATGTTTCTCGCACAACAAACCTAAGCCTGAAATCAAGAAACCTCCAATAGTTCGTCCCCCTGTCATAAAGAAAGACTATAGCGCTTGCGATGGCTACGACGTTTCAAATGGGACAACGTGTAAATGTTGTGATGGTAAGGACAAGAAAGATCCATACCCGGCAAAGGCTAAGGCAGTATGCAAGCGATTCTTAGACCTCTACCATTTTTCAGATAAAGTAAAGTGCGTGGCGAAATGTTTGGGAGGCGACGAGAAGACAACCATAATCTATGACGAGTGCGAAAAACGGAATTTAGAAAGATTGGTAAGCCATATCGCTTGTTACTACGAATGCGGATTCGTCCCTACAAGCGGGATTCCAGAGGGCGGGGCCGAAGTAGGATGGGAAATGCTTCTTTTTGATGCGATGAGGGCCACATGTGACGCGTACGGCGGTGAAAGCTCTGATGTTCCGGTCGGCGGGTCTGGGTGGCCACAAGGTACAGACCTAGACGGAGTTCCAGCTGGTGGATGGTAAAAAACATTTCTCAGGATTGGAAAACTGTTCTTTTCACTTGTTGATGTACGCATTTTTCTTGCCCGTGCTCTGCGGTTTTGTGGTTGCCTTGTCAAAGTGCATTTCAGAATCGAGGGCTGTCACAGAATCGGTCCTTGCGATCCCAATCTTTTGCGCGTTTTGCCTCTACTTTTATTTTGTCCCGAGCTTGGTGGCAGGGTGTGTGACGATACCAAGCATGCTTGCTCCGTATGTTTTTCATTTTGGCATTAACTGCGTTGTCGTCTGCCTCATGTTGAAGTTCGCCGTTCAACAAAACGCCTCGTTTGTTGGTTCAAATTTCTATTGGCTAATTCCAGTCGGCTGCGTGTTTGCTTTGGTGCTGACCCACAAAACGCGCCGCGAACAAGAATAAGGTGCCAAGACAAAATCAAAGGGGTCAGGCTACCTTAACTGATTGATGTACTGAACTTTGTTTACTCAAGTTGCCCGCATGTCGGTGTTGCCAAGATCTGGCTGTATCCATGCGGGCATTTTTTATTGAGCCAGTGTTCCAGCGGTTGGCTTGAATGGCCAGACGGCTTTGCTTCGGTTGATAGATAAACGAAAGGCGCAGCCTGCGGCGTGCATGGAGGTCGCCGCTATGACAGGCCCGGCGGCGGGATTCCGTCGCTCGCGTAGGGCATGGATGCCCGGAGTGAGCGATGCGAGCATGCGAGCACCGGGCCGTAACGACGGCGCAGCGAAGGACAGGAGAGCGGCGTTGCCGCAATGGGGAATGTGGAATTGGGAATGAAGTGCGGTCGGTGCAACATCACGAAGCCGCGGTAGTCCGTACCGGTTTGGTGGAACTTCCTGGTGCGCATATTGCCTCGTTCTGGCATGCCTTTCAGGATCGGGTTGCCGTAGAAACGACGAACCATTTTTCCATCCCATTTTTCGTTGCTGCAATACGGCCCTACCTTAAAGCCAACTGACTCGAAATAATCAGCGATTGCGCTACAGTTCAAGTGTCTGCGAAGATCCGTCGCTCCTTTACGAATGATTGGTATCGACGCCTCGTCTCGCGACCAGTCATGGTAAGATTTCGCATCATGGGGTTTGAGGTAGCCCGCGATCGGGAGACCAGTCGCTTGTCCTTTTCTTTTGAAGCGGTTCATCAACTTCTGCTTTAATCGCTTCGATGTGTGGGCATTGTGTCCTACATGATCTCGACAGGCAGAGATTACGTCTTCCTCCCAACTTTCATCCATGGTGTCTATGCCATCGTTGGGAGCTAAAGTACGCGTCCCATAGTCAACGCCAATACCGATCAAGCGAGAGGCTTCAGTGCCTCGAACCAATCTGCCGATATCGTCAAGAATCAACAGGTCGATTTCGCCTGTTCTCAATTGAGTCTCCACCTCAGCCAATTCTGGCCGGGTCAGATCCTCGCCCTTACCCTTCGTTGCGATTAGGTGAAACTCTACGTTTTCAATTTTCCCATCCCACAACTCAGAAACAACTTCAACTCCATTGTCATGTTGATCCTGGAGGCTTGCTTCTTTCTGTGAAGGACAACCGCTAATTCGTGCTAAGTTGAGGACAACCGGGAAGACCCCATTTTTGGGTTGGAGTGGTTGGGTACGGTACATAGACATTGAAATCTCCTGTTGTGGAGACCACGACGCGTGTCACAATGTGCCAAAATCAATGTCCTAATCTGACTAAAGATGACCTAACATGGCCAAAGCTGACTAAACCCGAAAACGTTGTCTACTCGGCAATTACCGAGTAGACTCACGTTTCCAAGTACTTTGCAAACCGTAAGGCAAGGTATCGTAAAAACCTTCCATTGTGCGGCAAACATGTTCGGGCTACACGTAATCTGTTCCCAATGTTCTTTTGACCTGCTCACCGGTTGGAACCACCACGGGCCGGGGGGGCCGGGGGTCACTGTGGTCTGCGCCGACTGTGGTCAGCAAATTGACTTGACTGGCGATGCGGACAATCCGTATGGCCATTCCGATGCTTCATGTGATGTTCGACTTGTTATTCCAAATCCTGATGATACGAGTGATCCCGACGTGGGGCCTGTAATCGGATCGGCCGTCATCCGCTCCGGCCAGCTTGACGAAACATTTGGCATCATCCCAACCGCTATCGACTTCCAATGTCCGTCATGCGATTCGGCAAACCTCGCTGGCAGCATACCCGAGGGCGACAAATGTCCGGCCTGCAAAACGGGCGTGATTTCTCACGGTGGCACCGCAATCTACTGATTCCCCATGCTCGTGTTGCCGCACGACATGGTTTTTACGCTGAGGCACTCCGGGCACACCTTCCATGTTTGGCGAAGCTGGCTGGCATTGGTAGAATCGGTCCGTATTTAGATTGGTTCGCTGTAAAGCGGCTAGAACGAAAGCCATCCTCCTTCAAGGCAACTTGATCATGAAATGTTTGAACATTCAGTTGCAATCGGAATTATGTTCCGGCGATGTCGCGGCCCACGTTGATTCGCTGACGCAGCTTGTGTCGATTCACTCGCCTGACGCCGTCGTCAACGTTGAACGTGGTGATGATGATGGTCCGTACACTAATGTCAACATTGATGCCGAAGATATTCCCTCGCTCTGGTCCGTGATCGCCGACGCTTTGCACGCGGAACCTTCCTTGGCATCGGCGACGATCGTTTGCTGTGAGGGAGAAAACGGATGGGATGACTACTTGTTGCTCCATCACTTCGACGAAACCGAGACAATTGATACTCTGAACTGACGGTTTTTAGACTAGACTAAGCCGCAACGCGTTTTTTTTCGAACAAGTAGAACTCAACTGGTCGTCACAAATGGCTGCAAACCGAAAAGACCCGCCCTCGAAGTACTACTATTTCATCGACATCGATAAGCTATTCCGTATCGTCGGCAGAGTTTGAAGCACCGACCTCACCAGAGAGTCGAGCACGAACGGCAGTCAGTTGCAATTCGGCGGCTTTGCAAATCTCTTTGTATTTCGGATTGCGAGCGAATTGCATCATCATTCGAGAAAGTACTTTCTCACCTTGCATCAGCTTCAGTGCATTTGTTTCAGTTTCGTATTCGCTGATCATCGCGGCAAGCGTTTCCGGATCCTCGGGTAACGATAAAATGCTGGCCAGTTGTTGAAGCTGCTTTGTGGCTGCATGGTAAACGTGTCGTTCGTCGCCTTGAGGATCAACTTCAAGAACCAGACGCTCAAACTCTGCTTTCGCCGCAGCGTGTTCACCGGCGAGAAACTTTTGCACGGCGTCAATGTAAGACTTGATGTTTCCGGTGTAGAAATTTCTTGCCCCGGGCGAGACTCCGCTCTTGGCATTGACTTCCAGAATCTTCTCCTTGCTTTCAAAGTACAACTCTGTGGCTGCCTCGGCAATTTCTCCTTCACCTTCCCCGATCACTGAACCGAACCTTTTGTTTAGTTCAGCAGCGGCATCGCTCCAATCGCTCGGATCCATAGAAGCGACTTCAGCCCTCCGATCTTCTAGGAAGTCCACATCGCTTTGCGGGATCGCGAAATAGATCATCGCCCCGACCATTGCGGCCAAGCTTGCAACCATGAACGGAGTCTTCTGGTAGAACGGCGTCTCGTCGACTTTTTCGCGAAACGTCTTTTTGCCAAGCACACGACGGGCTTCGGTTTTATCGACGCCGGCCGTTAGCGGATTGAAGTTACCGGCGACTTGAGATGCCGCTGACTTTTGCGTCGAATCCATCTTCTTGATTTCTTCGAATGCGAACGTGATCGCGCGAGCCGAGTGCGGGCGTTGGCGTGGATCGGGCTGCACCATTTGCGTCACGATTTTATCCAACCAAATAGGGCAGTTCATCACGGACTGTGCGACCGATGGAGCATTCACTTCCTTTTTCGTCTTTGCCATCCGACCCATCGTGTCCGGCTCGTATGGCAACTTCCCTGTCAGAAGTTCGTACAGAATCACACCGAGTGAATAGAAATCAGATTTCTGAGTCGCACCTTCGTCAAACTGCTCGGGCGACATGTAGGCAGCAATTTCGAGATCGCGTTTTCGCGTTGCATCCCAACGACGTTTTTTGGCTCGATTCAATCGCAGATCAGAAATTTTGACTTTATGGTCCGACGTAATAATGATTTTATCGGGCGTCAGTTTTGAGTGAATGATCTCTTTGTTGTGAATGTACTGAAGCGCCTCAGCGATTTGATGTCCGTACTCAACAACGAGATCAGGAGCCAACTTTCCACGGCGGGCCAGAATGGAAGAAAGTGCTTCGCCTTCAATTAGTTCGGTCGCAAAGAAGATCTTCTTGTCCGGTTCATGAACTCCGACTCCGTAAACGCGCACGAGATTCTCGTGACGTAGTTTTCGTAGCTCGACCGTTTCGCGTTCGATCTTGTCGATCGCTTTGAACCACTCGATCGTTGGAGGGATGCTGATAAACTTCAGGACAACGTCGCGATCCTGTTTCTCCTGCCGGGCGTGGAACACCTGCTGGCGTCGGCTGGTTCCGAGGCGCTTTAAGATTAAGAATGGGCCGACCTTTGTGTTTTCCACTGGCAACTTCGTGTCTGAATGACTCGGGAGGGATGAGCAAGGTGGAACCGAATCCTTTGGTTCAACTTTTAGTTTAGCAATCAGATTTCGGATGACGAACCAAAACACGCCTGAATTCTCAACCTCGCTCAATTCTCGGTGTTTAACCGATAAAATCGAACTTGCTTTACTAAGCATCGCGGCTAAACATCCCGGCTGGTCATTTGGTAGATGACACTGCCGGTGCCAATCTGCCAAGCGGATGTTAGATTGATGCTTGGCATTTGACGCCTTTCATTCTCATCTGGCCAACTACTTCGAAAACTCCGGACAACGATCTTTTGCAGGCTGTCACGAAAACGATTCGACTTTGCTTGATGGCGTTCGCGTGGTTCAGCGTGACGATCTTTTTCCTTTGGTCGATCGGTGCGATCTGGCACTTCGATCTTCTACCGAGACCAATCGGTCCAATTCTGGCCGTCATTACGTTGGTCGCTGCGATCGTGCTGCTGTTCCGACTGGCAAGAAAATCGATGTGGCTCACTTATGGCGGCACAGCAATCATCGTAATTTGGCTGGTCACGCTACTACAACAACCGACTCATGATCGCCAATGGGCCAAAGATCAAAAAGTCCTTACCGCGATCGCCATCGATAACGAAGATGTCACGATTGAGAACTTTCGCAACTGCGTTTACCGAAGTGAGTCCGACTACGACGTGCATCGAACCGACTTCGAATTCAAGCTGACCGATTTATCAAAAGTCTGGTTCATTGTGCAACGGTTCTCGCCGTCAGAAGGACTGGCTCACGTTTTCCTTAGTTTTGAGATTGAGAACGAAGAAAACAAGAAACGACACTTCGCCGTCTCAGTCGAGATTCGCCGCGAAGAAGACGAATCGTTCTCGCCGACGCAAGGGCTGTATCGGGAGTACGAATTGAACTACATATTTGGCGATGAACGAGACCTGATCGGTGTGCGTACGGTGATGCGACCTGATGACCGGCTGTTTATGTATCCGGTCAATGCAACGCCGAAACAGGTGCAAGAACTTTTCTGCAGCATGGCTGACCGAACCAATCAGATTCAGGATCGACCGGAGTTCTACCACACGCTGCTGAATAATTGCATGAATGGAATACTTCGCCACACTTCCCAACTAACGCCGGAAGAAATCAGTTGGTTCGATTCCAGAATCGTCATGCCTGGCTATTCGGATCGATTTGCGTTCGAGAAGAACATCATCGGAACCGCCGGCCAATCGTTTGAGGACTTGAAACAGGCCAGCCGCATCGATCAGCGAGCTCGCGACCATGGAATCGGACCGGGTTTCTCGGAAGCGATCAGAAATCAAGCGAACTGACTTTGTGATCCAGTGTCTTTCTTTTCGGAACTGATACGAATAAACTACACGCTCACCCCAAAACCGAACGGACCCTCCATGAGCCAATTTCAGGACGTGTGCGACGAGCACTACATCAATCTGAACCTGACGACCGAAACACAAATGCCGCAAGACCGCGGATCCGTGATGCACTTTTTCGAGCTGCTGCGAAAACGGTACCCGGGCATGCGAAATTTTTACAGTCGCGAACAAGGCGACTACGTTCTTGAAGAAGACAAAGACGAAGGCAGCTATCGCTGGATCACGCTCGACCCGAAACGACTGTCGGGTGGATTCATGAAGCCGGATTCTTTCGAAGCCGGTTGCGAGCAACATCTAGCGGTTCTGGAGGCGATCCCTCACCAGCTTTCGATTAGTCCGCTGGATTGCGAAACGCTAAATTTGACTTACGGATTTGAGTTCTCCTATTCTGGGAACCAATATCAATTGCTGGCGAATGCTCTGGGTCTTGGAGCATCGTTCGAGAAAGCACTTGAGATTCCTGGCGCGAAGATGGTGAGCCTCGATCCAACGATGCAGATTTCGCTGGTTCCGGATTGTCGTATACAGGCGAGGTTAAGTTTTGAACCACGCACGACGGCCTATCAAGTAAAGACGAACGAATTCCCTGAAGAGAATCTGACGGTCTTCTTTACGATTCGCAAGTATGGCAGTATCGAAGCTGGTGAATCTTACGTCAGCACATTTCAGGATTTGATGAAACGCGGACAAGAGCTGGTTGATTCTTATCTCATGGAGAACGTTCTGGTGCCGCTGCAGACTGCGATCCTAATCAACTGATGGTCCGAATCCTCGTCAGACTGTTCTTTCTTTTGTGGGCACTGCCCAACACTCTCATTGGTTTGACCGTCGGATTTGTTGGATTGCTCACCGGCGGCAAGGTCCAAGTCCGCGAAGGTTGCCTCGAATTCTATGGCGGCGTTGTCGAAAAGTGGCTCGAGCGTTTAAATGTGTTTGGCATGACACTGGGACATACGATCCTTGGTCAAACCAGCAATGGACTTCGGATCGTTCGCAAGCATGAACAGGTTCACGTTCGGCAGTACGAACGGTGGGGGCCATTGTTCTTGCCGATGTACCTCGGATGGTCAGCATTCCTTTGGTGGCGTGGCGAAGATTACTATCGGCTCAATCCATTTGAAATCGAAGCCTACGATATCGACGACCCTTCCAAGCGGAATCACGACACCGATGAATTTGATCAGCAATAGAACGAATGCTTCGCTGATCATTCTTGGTCTGAGTCTTGTTTGCGTTTCCGTTTTTGTATCTTTCGTCTCGAATCAGTTTGCACTCGATGTGCCATTTCTTGATCGGCCCGTCATTGCGGTCGTCGTTGCGTTGCTCGCCGCGAGCTTCCTTTATCTGATCGCCTGTTGGAATTGCTCACGACTGAATCGCGAATCGCAAAAAGCAATGCTGTATTGGATTGTTGGTATTGGGATCGTTTCACGAATCGTCTTGCTTGGTTCGACACCGATTTTGGAAATCGATTTGTATCGATATCTTTGGGACGGCAATGTCGCCGCGACGACAGGCGACCCTTACAAGTACGCGCCGATTGAGTTCGTGCAGTGGCAGTACGAATCTGATGAACGACTGCCTTTCTCGCGTAGCGAATCTGAACTGGCGTGGTTGCAAGAGTTCGGTTCGAGCCAAAACACATCAATGCAGGAAGTGATGCGAATCATGTCGCAACACTTCGGCCAATTCACATCGCCCTACCCTCCTGTTAGTCAGATCGTATTCGTGGCAGCACATAAGTGCTGCTTGGAGGATGCTTCACTGAAAACCCGAGTCGTGATTTTGAAATCGATTCTGACGCTGTTCGATCTGGCGACGGGATTGGTTTTGATTGCGATTTTGCGTCAACTGAAACTTCCGGAGACGATGAGCATTGTTTGGTTTTGGTGTCCGTTGGTTTTGAAAGAGTTTGCTAACGGAGGCCATTTGGATTCGATTGCGATTTTCCTTTGCTGCCTATTCGTCTTGTCCTGCGTGAAGCAACTGACTCAATCAAAATACGCGATGCGACACGCCGTCGCGGCAGGAGCGTTTTTGGCGCTGGGCGTTGGCGCCAAAGTTTTTCCTGTGGTTCTGGTGCCACTCTGGGCAGCCGTGACGCTACGGAAACTTGGGCTCAAGGCGATCGTCCCCGGATTGGTTTCGTTAGTGCTGGTTGTTGCTGTGAATCTTCCGATGTTGATCCGCATTAACGAGTACAAAACTGAGGCAACCGAAACGCTTCCGATGCCAGGCGTTTTAGCATTTGCGAAAAGCTGGGAGATGAACGACTTGCTCTTTATGGTTGTCATTGAAAATTTGAAACCTGCCCCAACCAACGGCGGAGTCGCTTTGCAAACGGAAGCGCCTTGGTTCGTCGTCGTCCCCGAATCGTGGCGAAGCGAGATGACTTTCGATTCCGCGTTTCAATCCGCTCGCTGGATCACGATGTTGATCTTTCTGGCGATCATCGTTTGGTTGATCTGGAGATGGTGCAAAACAAACGAACAAGAACAACCTCGATTTTTCGTCGAGTGTATTTTTTTGACGCTGGCGTGGTTTTGGTTTCTGTCACCAACTCAGAACCCGTGGTACTGGTGCTGGGCACTGCCGTTCGTCCCGTTCGCGAAATCGCGCGTCTGGTACTTGGTCGCGGCAATGACAACGCTGTATTACTTAAGATTTCACTTCGACTACCACGGATATGACATTACAGCTTTTGATTTCGTAGTGCCGTTCATTGAATTTGGCTCCGTTTTCTGCCTGTTGTTGGCAAACGGATCCCGAGAAAGAGCTTTGTCAGAAAGCGATGTGATGCAAAAATAGTATTCCGAAGCATTTTCCGTTTTTGGTGTAACCTTCTGTTGGCCAGCGGTAAATGCTTTTATCGGAGAGCCCATGGATTCATCAAAAAATTCAGAACAGTTCGTCAGGCAACTGACGGAACATCAAAACCGAATCTACGGTTACGTTTATTCATTGCTGGGCGATCACAGTCGAACCTCCGACGTTGTACAAGAAATCAATTTGACTCTTTGGCGGAAGATTGACGAGTACCAAGCGGACAGACCATTTTTGCCTTGGGCTTTTGCTTTCGCGCGGTTTCAAGTGTTGGCACATCTTCGCGACCACAAACGGGATCGACTTCTACTTGATGCCGAACTGGCGGAAAAGCTGAGCGGTGAAATCGAACAAGGTTCTTCGCAGGTCGACTCGATACGCGTTGCGTTGCGAGCGTGCCTTCAAGAGCTCACGCCAGCGAATCGGAAATTGATCGAGCACCGATATTTCAATTCGATGTCGGTTGCGGACATTGCCGAGGCTTCAGACCGAACATCTGGTGCCATTAAAGTTGCCATGCTCCGCATCCGTGAGAAGTTGGCCGATTGTGTACAAAAGCGAATTGCACTGGAGAACGTTTGATGACTTCGGTTCGCGAAGAATTAGCGTCGTTGCTTTTCGATTGGGAAGCGGGAACGCTTGACGATCAAGGCATCGAACGCGTTCGTGATCTGCTGCGCGGCGATGAAGATGCGAGGGCTTTTTTCATTCAGCATCAAGCCTTGAGTTCCGCATTGAGTCTGGAAGCCGATGCGAAAATTGCTCCTCCTGCGACCGAGGTTCCCAGCAAAAAATCAACGAGCCCCACTTATGGATTTGGATTTTGGGCTGCAGCGGCGACGGCATTGCTGTTTTGCGGGCTTGCCGGTCGGCTGGCGTATCTTGAGTTTTCAGATTCGAACACGGCTTCGGTTGCCACATCGCAGCAGGAAGTCACTTCTTCGGGAATCGCATTGGTCACAAATTTGGTCGACGTCGAGTTTGATTCTCAGGACGACGTGCTTGAAATCGGCGAGGCACTTTCGCCGGGACGACTGTCAATCAAGTCAGGTTTTGCCCAGATCGAATTCTTTTGCGGCGCCACATTGATCGTCGAAGGACCTGCTGAAATCGATCTCAAGTCATCCAGCCTTGCTCGTGTTGCTTCGGGGCGACTAAGGGCACAGGTCCCGCCGGCCGCCAGAGGATTTTCCATTGAAGTCGATGACATGAAAGTCGTCGATTTGGGCACCGAGTTTGGGCTTTCTGTGTCTTCCGATGGAGCCGACATTCAAGTCTTCGATGGCGAGGTAGAAGTTCATTCACCTGAAAAAGACAAACGTTTACTGACCGCTGGGCAGGCGGTGACGCGAAATTCCGCGGGCGAATTTAGCTCCGGCGAAGTGACTCCGGATCGCTTTCTTGACATCGCTTCGATGGAGTCACGTTCGATTGGGCAGCGGGCCGCTCGATACGAATCGTGGAAAAACTTTTCGGACAGCCTACGCCGCGATCCTCGATCGATTGCTTACTATTCCTTTGACGAACAAGGTGGCTGGGAGCGGAAATTACAAAGCAGCATCACACCAGACAACAATGAACTCGATGGAGCGATTGTCGGTGCTCGCCGAGTCCAAGGACGCTGGCCTTCGAAGTCTGGACTCGAATTCAAACGTCCGGGAGATCGCGTTCGCGTTCAAATTCCGGGCGAGTTTGCATCGTTGACGTTTGCGTGCTGGGTCAAGATCGACAGTCTCGATCGTTGGTACAACTCCTTGTTTCTGACTGACAGTTACAATCAAGGCGAGCCTCACTGGCAGATTCTCGACACCGGGCAGCTGTTCTTTTCGGTGCGACATAAGCCGGATGACATTGGTGGTAAGCCGATGAAAGGTCCGACACACCGCGAAGTGCTCTCGCCTCCATTTTGGCATCCGTCAATGAGCGGACGTTGGCTTCATCTGGCGACAACTTACGATGCAGATGCTGGAAAAACAACACATTACTTGAACGGCGACATTCTTCATGAGGAAACGATTGCCAAGGACCTGTTGGTGAAGACGACGCGAATTGGTGCGGCTTCGATTGGGAACTGGTCCATTCCGATTAAACCAGATGCGGAGTATGCCGTTCGAAACTTGAACGGCAGCATTGACGAATTCATGATCATGTCATCCGCTTTAGGCGCGGATGAGATCAAGGAGATATTTGAAAATGGCAAACCATAATTGTTCAAATAACAAAGGGTTGAGAATGAAGTTCTCGTTGACCACGCTAATCTGCGCGTTAACCGTTTCAATTCTGTCTGGTGATCATATTCACGCACAAGACGACGCGGATCGTTTGTTTACGCTTCGCGTCCTACCGATCATGAAGGAAAAATGTTTCGGATGCCACGGCAGTGACCCAGAAGACGTCCGCGGCGACTACAACATGCTCACTCGCGATGCTTTAATCGAAGGGTCGACGGATGTCGCTGTCGTTCCCGGAGAACCAGACGAAAGTCCGCTCTATAGTGCGATCTGCTGGGAAGATTCGGAGATGCCGCCGAAAGAGAACGATCGGCTTTCGGAAGAGGAAACCGATTATTTCAAAACGTGGATCGAAGCCGGGGCACCGTGGCCGGATGAAGAAACTCAACTCGCGATTCAAAAAGAACAATGGAAGATCCGCGAAAACGACGAAGGCGTGATCGTCGACCACAGCGGTGGAACGGGTGACGATTGGACATATCGCCGTTACCAGAAAGAAGACATCTGGGCGTTCCAACCAGTCAAGGACGTCGAACTCAAGATCGATGCACAGGAACAAAATCCAATCGACGCCTTCATCGATAAGAAACTAAAGGACGCGGGCATCGCCGCGGCCCCGCAGGCTGATCATCGAACATTGATTCGCCGTGCAACCTACGATTTGACCGGCCTTCCGCCAACGCCTGAAGAAGTTTCCAAGTTTATTCGATCGTCGAACGACGATTCGGAGGAGGCGTGGTCAAAGCTTGTTGATCGTTTGATTGACAGTGACCACTACGGAGAACGATGGGCTCAGCATTGGCTGGATGTTGTTCGCTACGCCGACACGTCTGGTTTCTCAAACGACTACGAACGTTCCAATGCTTGGCGTTATCGCGACTACGTGATCCGTTCGTTCAACAATGACAAACCGTTCAACGAATTTGTTATGGAACAACTCGCGGGAGATGAACTCCGTCCCGACGATGCGGAAGCAAAAATTGCAACCGGCATGTTGCGAATGGGACCTTGGGGAACACAGATGATTCCCCAAGAAGAGGCTCGACAGATCTACTTGGACGATCTTGTCCACAACGTTGGGCAATCTTTCCTTTCGATGCCGATGCGTTGCTGCAAGTGCCACGATCATAAGTTCGATCCGATGCCGACTCGCGACTACTACAGCATGTACGCGACGTTCGCGACGACTCAACCTGCAGAAGTCGAAGCGGAATTCCTCGACGTTGAAAATCTAAGTGGCTTCGACGAAAAAAGAAAACTGGTCGAAGAACTTTTGGCTTATGCGAAATCCAAGAAAGATGAAGTGACCAACAAACAGGAAGACGCCGCCAAAAAATGGTACAAGGAACACGACCTTCCGTACAAGAATGTGAATGCTCGAAAGGATGATCCTGAAGATGAAAAGCCGCCGCGTCACGTTGGATTGACTCCAGAAGAGCAAGGCAAGAAAAAAGTACGCGAGCAGGACGTTTGGATTTGGGAACGTCGACTTGAGCGATATCAACCGATGGCTCAAGGCGTCTACAACGGACAGGATGATTGGAAGAACGGCCGCAAACTGCGTGTCGCGAAGAAGATCAAGAAGAATTGGCGCCCAGAAAACTTCATTCTGGCCGGCGGTTCGCTCGAAGCCAAAGGAGATGCCGTCAAGCCCGGCGTACTGAGCCCGACTGGACTTGCAGTCGATCCGGACGCCGAAAACCCATGGGCGATCACGGATGAACTCGAAGGTCGCCGCCTCGCCTTTGCGAAATGGGTTGCTGACGACAAGAACCCGTTAACGGCTCGTTCGATCGTCAATCGAGTCTGGCAGTATCACTTCGGAAAAGGCATCGTAAAGACAGCGAACAACTTTGGTGTCAAAGGCAGCAAGCCAACGCACCCTGAATTGTTGGACTGGCTCACGACCGATTTCGTCAAAAACGGCTGGAAGATCAAACGACTTCACAAAATGATCATGACCTCGGAGGTTTATCGGCGATCGAGCAAACCGGCCGACGCCAAAAAGCAGGCCGCAGTCGATCCGGACAACAAACTTCTGGCGTCATGGCAACCTCGTCGCTTAACAGCTGAAGAACTTCGCGACAGCACGCTGCAAATTAGCGGCGAACTCAATCGCGAAATGGGCGGCGTTCCGATCATGCCAGAGATCAACATGGAAGTTGCACTGCAACCTCGAATGATTCAATTCTCGATCGCTCCGGCTCACCAACCGTCGCGAACTCCAGCCGAACGAAATCGCCGAACGATCTATGCATACCGAGTTCGCGGCCAAGCCGATCCGATGCTCGAGATCATGAATCAGCCGAATCCGAACGAGTCCTGTGAAGTACGCGATGCGGCGGCAGTGACTCCGCAGGCGTTCACGTTGCTCAACAGCGACACGATGACAGATCGCTCGATCGCGTTGGCGTTGCGACTGCAAAAGGAAAATCCTGAGAAGCCAGAAGCGTGGCTCAAACAGGCGATTCAGCTTTCGTTCAATCGGGCGGCGACGGATTCGGAGAAATCAACGTTGCTCGCTTACTTGGAAGAGATGAAGTCTTATCACGCGGAGAATAAACCTGAAGAAGTCGAGTATCCGACTGAGGTTGTTCGATCGTTGGTGGAAGAATTTACGGGCAAGCCTTTTGAGTTCATCGAAAAGCTGAATGTCTATGAAGATTACGTTCCGGATTCAAAACCGTGGACTGTTTCTGCAGATACGCGAGCTCTCGCAGACGTTTGTTTGCTGCTGATGAACTCCAATGAATTTTTGTACGTTTACTAGCGAGTGGATAGTCGCCTTTCGCTCCGCGAAAGAAGCGAACTGGGCGCTGCTTTCGCGAAGCGAAAGGCGACTATGTTCAGCGCTGACAGACCGCTAGATTTTACTACCGAACTAAGTGAGACAGGTTTTTACCCGCCAAACATATTTCACTGATACAGGAAATCAAATGAGCAATGTCAAACGACGCGAATTCCTTTACGGCCTCGGAGCCTCACTTGGATCCGTAGCTCTGTCATCGATGCTGCATGCCGACGAAAAAGCAGTCAAGTCTGTGGTGGAGCAATCGCCGCTGGCTCCGAAGACGCCTTTGTTGAAACCGAAAGCAAAGAACGTCATCATGCTGTTCATGGAAGGCGGTCCTTCGCATGTCGACACGTTCGACCCGAAACCGAAACTGAATTCGATGCACCTCGAGGAGTCCAAACGCACCAAGGGATTGGCAACGGGAAAACGGTTTTACGTTGGCAGCCCGTTTAAGTCACGCAAAGTCGGACAATCAGGAATCGAGATGTCTGATCAGTGGCAGTATCTTGCCGACCCTGAAGTTGCTGATGAACTCTGTGTCTATCGCGGATGCAAAGCGGAATCGCTGAATCATCCGGAAGCACTGTTGCACATGAACACGGGCAGTCGCCTCGGCGGTGATCCAGGACTTGGTTCGTGGGTAACCTACGGCTTGGGATCAGAGAACCAAAACCTGCCCGGCTATGTCGTCATGACCGAGCTCGCGCTTCCGCAGGCTGGCCCGGCGAACTGGACGAACGGATTCCTCCCTGCTTACTATCAAGGCACACGTTTGCGCTCCAAGGGCTCACCGATTCTTGACCTCAACCCGCCAACGTTCAAGTCGCGTGCACATCAGCGTAAAGCACTCGACATGTTGGCTAAGTTGAATTCCGACCACGCGGATCGCCATCCAGAACATGCCGACTTGAAGGCTCGCATGGAGAGCTATGAATTGGCGTATCGCATGCAAATGTCAGTGCCAGGCGTTGTTGACATCAAAAGCGAACCAGAACATCTCAAGGAAGCTTATGGCTTCAACCGAAAAGAGACCGCCGAATTCGGACGTCAGTGCATGATGGCTCGTCGATTGGTCGAAGAAGGCGTTCGCTTCGTGCAGATCTTCTCTGGTGGTTGGGACAGTCACGACTATCTCGAGAAGGGACACTCTTCTCGTATCGCCAGCGTCGACCAGCCGATCGCTGCTCTCATCAAGGACTTGAAACAACGCGGTATGCTAGAGGACACGCTGGTTGTTTGGACCGGTGAGTTCGGGCGAACTCCCGACAACAACTATCGCGGCGGAGTCACGTCGCTTGGTCGTGGTCACAACGCCGATGCCATGAACATGTGGTTCGCTGGCGGAGGAACAAAAGCCGGAACCGTTGTTGGTGGAACGGATGATATTGGGGCTGAAGCCGTTGATTGCGTTCATCCGATCCGTGACGTGCATGTGACACTGATGCACTTGCTGGGCCTAGACGACAATAAACTGACTTACTTCCATGCCGGAAGGTACAAGCAATTGTCACAGTTCGGCGGTGAATTGATCCCTGAGATCATCGCGTAGAATCGCGTTTTTCGTAGTGACGGCTTCCAGCCGTCGCAGTGGTGCGACGTTAGAAATTCAACTTCATCGAACGGCATTGCGCCAAGACATTTAAGTACATCGGCACTTGGCAACACGCAACCAAACGTATTGGAAAACGTCCCCATCAACGCCGACCTGCTCGAAGACGCCCTGCAAATTGAGCAGGTTGGCAGCTTCGGTCGGTGTGGTTGTTGAGTTGGCGATCAGGCCGGAGGCCGGCACAAGAACTGCCGGTGGCGTCAGCCACCGGACATCGGCTGTGTTGATACCCAAGCCCGGAGGGCGACACATTGACGGAGTTATTTCCATAGGAAAAAGTTGCTGATGAAATGCCATGGCTACCAGTTCTCCTTTTTGATGAATGGTGTGTCGCCCTCTGGGCTTTGAGACATTTTGCCATGATTCCGGTGGCTCACGCCACCGGCAGGGATATTTCGCCCTCCGGGCTGGCAGGATCAATAACGCAAATTATGCACGCTTCGGTCCGACACACCGCAGCACTTACCTCTGGTCAAACTTGCGTTTCCAAACCCTCTCGACCACCGCGAACAACAATGCGGTGCTCCAACCGAAGACGAGTAGGCCGGTCATGGCCTGGCAGGCCTGAGTATTCGCCAGTGGCCTTCGATGACGATGTCGCAGTAGCCCAATGTAGGAAATGTGACGGCCCAGATGCCGCTCTCGACGATGTGTGTCCGCAAGCTTTATCCACGCACAACTTCGAACCAGAAGGAGAACGTAGTCGATTACTCGCGTTTCATATTCACTGAAATGTAGATCACGCCTGCGATTACGAACAGCGTTCCGACCAATTGAGCGAACGTAATCGTCTCTCCAAGGAAAATCGTCGCGAGGATGATCGTTGACACCGGGCCGACGCCACCGATGACTGCGGCGTTTGTTGCTCCAATTCGTTTGATGCCTTCAGAAATCAAAAATGAAGGCACGACCGTTGCGAACACGCCCATAGCCAAACTGTACCAATAGACGGGCGCTGGATACGACCAGAGGTTCTCAAGCTGCTGAGTCAAAAGGCAATGCGCGATAACGCAAGCCGTCGACACCAACATCGCAATCGATGTGAATCGCCAGACTCCGATCTTGGGAATCAGCTCGCCGCTGCCAACGAGATAAATGGCGTAGGTAATTGCCGACAGAAAGATCAAGACAATACCCAACGGAACGTTGGCCGCAGATTCTTGAGTGGCGTTTCCAAAGCGAACCGCCACGAAGATCCCGATGTAGCAAATGGCTACCGCGATCGCCTGATGAATCGTGACTCGTTTTCTTGCAAAAACAGCACTGATCAATAACACGATTGTCGGATACGAATAAAGAATCACTCGCTCAAGGCTGGCAGTGATAAACTTCAAACCGTAGAAATCAAAAAAGCTGGCTAGATAGTACCCCACGAATCCTAACGCCGTGATTCGAATCCAAGGAGTCGGTTGACGCTGGGCGTCAGTTTTCGATTTACGCTCCCGCTTCGAAAGCCAAAAGAGCACTGCCACATAAAAAGGAAACGCAAACAACATTCGAAGCATCAGTAGCGGCACCGGCTCGATGCCATAAGGCAACGCGAGCTTCACCAAAATTGCCTTCGTGGAAAACAGCACAGCTCCCGTGAAAACGATAACTCCAGCGACGATGATGTGTCGCTTGGAAAACGATCGAGCATCCATCGATGATGCTTCTTCCGGCTCAGTCAGATTGTTCATGCATGCTCTCGATGGTGTGTTTCGGACTTCGCCGAACGTGCTTCTGCTAGCAACGCCGATTCAAACCGCTGTCATAGAGCTGACGCAGTCCGCAAGCACGACGCAATCCGCAAATCTTGCCAAATTCACGAATTCAAACTGGATAAGCTTTTACGATTGTGACGATATCGCCAACTAATTGGACTACGTGAAGTCTGCGCTTTGAAAGTTAGTGGTGATGGTTAACAGCAAATTTGAACTCTGCCAAGGGCGACGATGGCGACGATGGCGACAATGGGTGACGACGGTCTGCCTATTCACAGCTGTCGTTTGCGGAAGTGCCACGGATGCATCCGCACAGGATCAGTACAACAACCAAGAATATCGAATCTTCCGCAGCCAACCGCAGTCGAGAATCGCCCGTGCTCCTGCGGCAGTCACTCCACGAAATACGCCCCAGCCATTCGGTGTTGAAGCGATCAATCCGCCCGTGCCACAAGGATACGATTCTCCGGCTACGTCACAGACAACAAAACCCGTCAATCGGTTCAGTGCCCTTTCGAAAGCATTTTCGGCTGGATCAACACGCACCGCAGTTCCTACCCGTCGCATCCAAGACATCTTTAAAGAGAACCCCCAAGACGACCCTTTCGGTGAAAACAACACTGCTCCGGGCGGCGCCAACGCTCCGTCGAATCCATTTCAAAAAGTTGACCCACAACCCGAAGCTCAAGATCCCAACAACCCCTTCGGCGAGATTACACCCACAGAAGATCCACAGGATCCGCCAACAAAGAATCCGTTCAACGAAATCCCGATCGATCCAAATCCAAACACTCCGCCGATGGATACAACTCCACGGGGCCAAACTCAGATCGATCCAGTGTTGCCTAAGGGAAGTGAATACACTCCAGACCTAGGCCAAATCAATCCGAATCCGCCTATCCCTGGCGAAGAAGAAAGACCGGTCGACGATGAACCTGGCGGTCTTGAACTGCCCGATGAGAACCAGTCTCGTGACGACATTCCGGAAGAGGGCTCAGAAAAGTCAGTATTCGACTCGAAGGATGAAGAGACCGATCCTGACTTAAAGCCGGTCCCAACTCCGGCTTCATCGAGAGTCTACTATCCTGCACGCGTCCCGACGGACATCGTCAAAGCAGGCGATCCAAGCCAACTACCAGCGTATCCACCAGGTTTCGATCCTCGGATGAATCCTTACGCAAAACTACCCGGACCTTACGGCTACGCTCAACCTCCGTATCCTGGTTACACGCCTGGCCCGAACGGCTATGCGGTCAATCCATACGCACCAAGCCCTTATGCACCGAATCCTTACGCACCGAATCCTTACGCGATGCCCTACGGACAATGCGGACCCGGCTGCGTGCCTGCCAACACTTACGCAGCTGCCGCAGCACCATTGCCGTTGGCAGCAACCAACTGTGGCGGATGCAACACCGGCTGTAACGACGCTTGCAATAGCTGCAACACGTGCGTTGAAGCCGTGCAACCGGCGCTTGCCTGTACAGATATCGGGGAACGCATTGTTGAAACCGGTGTTGCCGACTGCTGCCCGACCGAGACGTATACTGATGTTGTCAGCGATTGCGACAACATTTGCTCCAACTACACCAGTTGCTACATCGGATTGTTCGGTGGCTGGGCAGATTTGAATGACTTGGTAACACGCGGTGAAATTGGGTCAGGCATCTACATGGAAGACGGCGGCTATGTCTTCGGTGCAACCTTGGGACAAATTCAGGGTCGCAACCTTCGCACTGAGCTGGAAGTCAGCTATCGCAACATCAACATCAACGGCATGCGACTTGATGGCAATGTTCCATCACAGGTCGTTGGCGTGAACGGTGATTTTGGAGCATTGGCTGGGATGCTGAACGCGTACTGGGAGTTTGTTGACTTCGGCTCTGCAAATATCAAACCCTACATCGGTGGTGGCGTTGGATTTGCACTCGCTCGCCCAGATCTGATTCAGGCGGACGGATCGGAAGCCGTGATCAACGATAGCGAATCAAGTTTCGCGTGGCAGTACATGGCTGGCTTGAATTACAAAGCTTCTCCGACCTTGGATGCGTTTGTCGAATACCGATACTTTGCTGCTGACTCATTCCGGCTGGACACCGAAATTCCAGAAGTCACTGGATTGGGTAACGGATCGGGACCGTTTGACTATCGTTCCAGTGCCGTGCTGTTCGGGCTGCGAGCACGATTCTAACTGAACTAAGTGAGGTAGGTTTTCAACCTGCCATAGAAGAAAGTAGCAGGCAAAAAACCTGCTTCACGAAAAACGTGCTTCAAGAAGTGGGCTACGGTCGCTTTGAATCGGTTGAGTTATCGCTTAAAGCATTGTCGACGCACAATGATTTGCGTTCACCGTCAACTTCGAACGTAACGTGTTCCTTGCTCACGTCGACAACCTTCCACTCCTTCTTGCCGAGCTCCAACGAATCGCCGGCGGCCAGTTTGTGAGGATCGGATTTGACGAAGACGAGTGCCGTCCAGCGACCATCGACTCCTTTCATAAGACCTTTGACGAAACTCAAAGTAGCCAAATCGACCTTTACCGGTTCAGGTTTCTTGGGCTCAACTTTTGGCTTTTTGAACACAACGGTAAATTTGATTTCGCTACTTTTGGCTGGCATTCCATCGTCGACTACTCCCATCGAAATTGGAATTCGCATCGCCTCGGTTTGCTTTGGAATACGAAGGGAAATCTTACGCTGCGATGCCGTTCGAGGCTGATCGCTCAGCACCATTGCGATCGATCCATCAGCACCGCTTTCCTCGAACAATTCAAATGCGAGAATATCGTCGGCATCGGCATCGGTCGCCGCGACTTGAATCGTCTCGTACTTCCCGTCCGCAGCTTCTTTCGACGCGGCGATGTTGAATTCGAGTCTCGCAGGTTTCTTGATTGCAGGCGTATTGTTGGCAGGTCCAAAGATGTTGCGAGCCAGAATCTTGCGGGCATACTCGTCCACTTCCGGCATCTCGTTTTTCCAAACGGGAAACGATTCCATACGCTCCGGGCCATCTACCAAAGACAGCATTTCGACTTCGATGTCCAATTGCAACTCACCCGTCAATATTGGAGCCTTGCCACGGTTTGACTTTGAGACCGGTTTGATCGAAAGCTTGTTGATGCGATGTAAATGGTCTGCAGAATAGAAACTGTGCAAAAACTTGACCAGTTGCGGCAACGTCGCTTTTGGACGCAAAGTCATCGCACTTCGAATCGCGACAGGATCTCTTTCAAACTCCAGCGCACCGGCTTCCTTGAATCGAACACCATCGTAAGTCATGCCGGCTTCTTCAAGAACAACATTGTCCAACCAAGCTTTATAGGCTTGCTTGGCACGGCCCTGAACGGCTGGCAAACTGGCCTTTCGATAATATCGCTGACGCTGAGCAGCCCGAGTACCTCGACTGGTTTTGTCTTTCTGGACTTCGATCTGCGACAGCAAGTCATCGATCTCAGACGCATTTGTGTCGTAGCGATCCATGAACCACATGAATCCGAATAGCAGAATCATGATTGGTGCAAGTGATCCAACCACCATGGCCAACATTTTTTCGCGGGGAGTGAGATTTTCAAACATTAGTTTGTGCTCCCTTCTTCGACAGACGTTTGAACGGGAGGCGTTTCATTCAGCCGCGCGTTGAACTTGCGGACATGATTGTCAATCTCAGTGAGCCAGGCGTTGCCTTTCTGCTGCTTCACCAGTGTGTTCCCGAATGTGTAAGGATATTCTTCGTCGCCTTTGGATACGTCGCCCTTGGTTGGGGTAACAACAAATGGCCGGGACTCAAGCGATTCAAAAAGTTTCCGATCCTCGACGTTATTAACGACCCTTCCCGAAACAACGACCGTCGGAATGTTTCGGCGAACCGCCGCATTCCAATTGGAAACAATCGCTTCGTCTGCAGTGAGGAATCGTTGACTGACTTCATCCAACTCGTCGAGCCAATTGACGTTCGCTTTCTGCCAATTGTCAATTTTTCCCGTGCGTCCCAAAGTCGTATCGACGCTCGGTCGATTCATGTCGCCTTCATTGACGCTAATGCTATCGATCAGATCTTGATTCAACTTCGCGATCTCCGCCTTTTGACTGCTCAACGTCCACCAGCCAAAAAAGATCGTCAACACGGCCGCCAGTCCGGCAAGCGAACCATAAAGCCACCAACGAGAACGATCAACGACCGGCACCGAACGTCGACTGGGGTTCAGGAAATCAATCGCCGGAGCGTTTGCGTTTCCTTCATGGACAAGGCTGCCAAGGAGCGGAGAAAATTGCCACGGTGAATCAATGGAAGTTTTTGCTTGGCCGATTCGACTAAGTCCATCGAACGGATCAACCACATCGACATCGATTTTGAGTCGCTCTTTTAGATTGCCAACCAGATGCCGATTCGTTTTTTCGTCATCCAACAAAATCAGTCCACTGATTGCCACACCGCCAAGCTGACGCTTCGACGACGCAATCGTGCGGCGAACTTCGCTGACCATCTGCTGGCTGCGTTTGTCGGCTGAATGATAAGTTGACATTCGAATTGATCGAGTCGAAACGGCTTGGTTTCCTTTTGAGACAACGATGTCTGTAAAGTCGTCTCCCGGGTTCACGACAAGCCGCGCCTGATCATCATTGATGCGAGCTCTCAACAGTTCCATAATAGAAAACGGTCGCAGCACCATCCGCTTGAGCTTCAAACCCGATGGCTCAATGATTGCTTGTACTCGTTCGCCAATGGTTGGTGGAATCGCCGAAGCGAGAACTTTGCGTGGTTGCGATTGGTCGTCGTCCAGTGAAACAAAGTCCAACAGCCAGCGATCGTTGAACGACGCGAAATCACCTTTGGCTTTAAACATCACCATATCCGGCAGTTCATCATCCGGAGCCGGCGGAAGTTCGATCTCTCGAAGTTCGCTCTGCGATCGAGACAGCACAACGGTCGTTTCACTGCGTCCGAGTCCATGCTCTTCGACAATCTGTTTCAACTTTTCGGCGATCGTTGCGTCACTCTGATCTGCTTCGACTGGAATCTCAATCGCGTGTGAAACTTCCAGCGACTGGGTCGCAGATTTGCGACCTGCGACCAGCAGAAGTCGATTCGGATTGATTTCAATAGCGACGATAGACATGAATATTTGCTCTGAGCGGACCAGTTAGTGCTACAACATTATAAATCGAAGATTGCCGCGATTCGTTGGATTTTACCGATCCAACTGGCTGCCGATGGCCTCAAGTTCCGATCCCAGGGCTTCGATGGAATAACCTGTCTGCAGGTGGCTTTTGTCTCGCCAAAGCAGGATTTGGGGCACGGGCAACGTTGTATCAAACACCACTTCGGCACGTGACGTTCCTCGACCATCGCCAAAATATCCGACAATTTCTGCTCGGTAGACCTCGCCGCCGGAACAAATGTACGGCATCAAAGCGATCATTCGTTCCTTGGCCTCCGGGCCAAGGCCAAGCATTCCCTCGGTCAGTAGAAACGTCTCGTACTTCCGGTTGCGATCCAGAAACCCGGGATCATCCAAGTCAATTTCTCGCAGACGGATAATGTCCTCTAGCAACTCATCATCCATCCCTGGAATTCCAGACAGCACAGCACGCGAGGCTTGACGAATGTTAATTCGCCCCGGAACTGAAATCCCTTCGTAGACGGTCATCGATTGCATCGCGATTGGGATTGAGGAAGCCGCCGTGAGCGTGGAGATCGGTGACTCGACCCAAACCATATTGCCTTCCGCGTCTTCTGTTTGCAAACTCACGTCCATCATGTCGATCACGGTCAAAAACTTGAACGCGTTATCCGACTCTGCTCCGTCGGGAATGCTAAATGGAACTTGCGACGCCGGCAAAATTGTATCCGTCGCTGGATCGGGAACGCCTTGTGTCGCTCCAAGTCGATACAGCAAAATGAAGTTCGCCCAATCGTCATTGAAAGTCGCTTTGAGGTCATCGTACAACTGATCCAAATCTTCAGCGTTGATGTTGACCTTCGGCAGACCTTCCGAATTCAAGTTACTCTCTTTGCTGTAAAGCGTCAGGTAGTTCGCCCATCCCAAAACGGATTCGGCTTCGGTCAGCGAAACATTCCCCAACGATGCTTCTGAATCGTCGAGGACTCCATTGCGATTCGTATCGAGTCCAAACAGAAGTTCCGGCGTCACACCGTTGACCAGCAAAAGTTCGTCGATGCTGTCGAGCGGTCCATTCTTCGCCGCGTAAGCTGGATTTTGTCCACTGTAGTAACCGCTCTCAACGCCGTATTCTCTTCGTTCGTCATCGGCGTCGACAAAGTCAAGGATCGAGTCAGCGATCTCCTCCGTCATGTCCGGCAAGCCCAACAAAATATCGCGACCCGTCGTCGCGGTCTCATCAGCAAGCAAATCATAGAAGTCATAGTATGGCAAAACGTTGATGTTGATCTTACTGGACTCATTCACAACACCGTAACGAGTCCCTTCTGGGATTCCATCATCACTTAGTCCAGGTGCGACGAGCGTGAATCGTCCGATGGATGCGTTCTTTTGCGGATTGTTAATGTCAGCAACTGCTGCGACACCGCGAAATGTATCTTGGTTGTCCCAGAGCCCACCGCTTTCGACGATTTCCGATTCGGGTCTAGCAAGGAACAGTCGCGTGTATTCCATTCCCGATCCAACAAGATATTTGGACTGAATGCGACGCGTCATCACTCGAGCAGCCTGTTCTTCGACCAACATCAGCGACGAAAACGAAAGGACTGACAACGCTAGGATTGCAACGGTCACCAATACGATCAGCAGCAGCGAACCTTTTCTGTTTTTGGCTCCAATCGCAACCGGTTTTCGAGAAGACATTTTCATTCTTCCACCTCCAACGCCGGTTCGGCCATTGGAAGAAACACGGTCAGTCGATGGCGTTCCATGATCGTTTGATCAAAGCCGTTGTACTGGTAGCCTGTCGTCGCTGCCGAAGTTCGCCTTGGATCGACTACGATTGAAATTTCAACCGCTCGCGGAAAACCACCCTCTTCATCGGAGTCCCATTGTTGAGTCCAGTCGTTACCATCAAAGTAACGAAACTGAATTTCAGCGATTTCTGACGCAACCAATTGAGCAAAGTCGTCTGGCTGAATCTGTAATGTTTCCTGGCCACGAAAGTTCGCAACGGCTCGATCAATTTCGCGGCGATACATCCCGCCTTTGATTTCATTTTCTCGCCTAGCAACTTTCGGATCGTAACCAGCCGTGATCGGGCTAAAAAAGTAGGCGACTGATTTGATGTCCGAGACCGTTGACTCACGTTCGGAAGCTTTTTCAATCAGAGGATTGTACTGATCCAGCCGGGGCAAACGACTGATATCCAACATGATCGCGTTCGCAGTGCCGAGCATCGTTGGACGAAAGGAAACTTCTTCCTCATCCAGAACGGGATCTTCGCCATCGCGCTCGTCGACTTCCTCTTCTGTAAGATTGCCCAACATCAACTGCTGAGTTTCCAACAGCGTGTTGAGTCCCCCGAAATCAGTGGCTTTGTGCTGAATGGCGGCACGTACATCGTTCGCCATCATCTGCAATGCGTTTCGCGACACCAATTCGCGTTCCACTCGAGCCTGTTGTTTCGCAAGCTGAACCATGTAAAGGTTGATCGCCGTTGCGACGCCAGACATTACGATCACCGTGAGCGCCATCGCAAGAATAAGTTCCAGCAAACTGTAACCGAACCGTTGTTGTGCATCTCGCCCATCAACACCACCCTCCCTTCTGGAGGAACGGTCGGCAGGTCGATGACTTTCACGAACCATCATCTATTCCTCGCTCCTGGCTTCGAGCGGATCATATTCCGGGTCGATCACCAAACGGGTGATCGCAACGGAAACCGGTGGGCGCGTTTGGGTATTTTCAACCGTCACGATTGCCGTAAGCAACCCCGGCACCGACGCGCTTTCAATTTCGACGGAGTAAGTCCAACCGTCTTCCTGCGGAATCGCTTTCGATGAAACGGACCTTGGTTCGACGACTCCTGCCGCCAATTCCGCCATGGCCGAATCAGCCAATCGATTGCCGGACCCGATCAGCCTCGCGTTTCGCACACTGCGGTAACCTTGAAAAAATCCGTGACCGATTACAACCATCGATCCACCAAGAATCGCGATCGCCAAAATGACTTCCAGCAACGAAAATCCGCTTTCATTACGTTTCTTTCGGATCATCGCATTGCTTTCAATCGAACAGTCTTTGAAAGCCCGGTTAGCCCGCGAAGTTGAATCTCCACAATGCCACCGATCTCGTTTTGCATCACGATGCTTGCGTCCTGGGAAGTGCCATCGGGATAGAACAAGATTTGCTGCAAGCCCTTTCCGCCTGAGTCCCCTGTCCCAGCCAACACTTCTGCGGCCCGAGCATCAGACAGAACTTCACTGGCCGCAAAGTTCACGCCACGCGGAAGCTGATTGTCCTCGAATCCGGAGTTGCCTTGCTGGTTGACGTATTGCTGGTCCCGATTGGCTCGAGAGATTTGATTTTGCGAATTGGCGAACGGACCAACATCAAACCAGTTGCCACCGCGAGCAACAAACACCGCGTAAACATCACCTTCCTTGATCGCTTTGACACGAGCCTCGCCCATCGCGGCTCGCACTCGATCGGCACCTCGATCCAGAGCTGTTCGCTGAAACATTCGATTGATCGAAGGCGTCGCCATTCCCATCACCACAATCACGACCGCCAACACCAACAGTAACTCGATCAGCGTAAATGCGGATCGGGCTACTTTTGAATCAGGAGCAGGTTGATGATGGAATTTCATATTAGACGATTAATTTTCGTTCTTACCTGGAATGTCGTCGGCCGTTCCTTTGGCCCCATCCGGACCGTTCGAAGTAACGTAAACGCGATCTTGACCTTCATTCGCAGAATAGACATAGTCATTCCGCCATGGATCTTTCGGAAGTTTACCTTCTTGATAGTAAGGTCCATTCCACTCAGATTGTGACAATCCGCCCGGCAGCGTGACCAGATCCTGCAGCGTCTTCGGATAGTTTCCGACTTGAAGCTTGTACGCCACGCACAGGTTTTTGATATTTTTGATTTCGTACCTAGCAGCGCGAACCGATTGAGCAGAACCCAAACGAGTGTAGGCAGCGGTCCCAAGTCCGGCGAGCACAACGAGAATTGCCATTACAAGCAACAGTTCCAAAAGCGTGAAGCCTTTGTGGCTGCCGCGAATCCGAGATTCATGCGAGTTACGCACCATCGTGTTAAAGTTCATTTTTAATCTCCTGAAGGTTGAGTGTATCTTTAGTCAAATGAAAACCGCCAATGCTAAGCGCCGACGGTTTGTCCCATTTTCATGATTGGTAGTAAAAGTGCAACGACCACAAAAAGCACCACGATTGCCATGATTAAAAGCATAAATGGTTCGATAAGTTTGACAGCAACATCAAGCCGTCGCATCGTTTGTTTTTCGAGTTGATCTGAGATCGTCACCAGCACCGTGTCCAGTGTATTGGACTCTTCGGCAACGCTGATCATTTCGGTGACTTCCAGTGGAAAGTGACCTGACTTCTTCAACGGCACCGAGAGCGACTCACCACTGGTGACATTGTCAGTCGCCTTTTCGATCGCTTGGCTCAGAACTCTATTTCCGGTCGCCTCACGACTGATCTCCAATCCGCGAAGGATCGGAACGCCGTTCGTCATCAGCGTTCCAAGCACACGACAAAATCGCGCCACCGCAAGGCTAAGCAGAATCGGACCGACCAAAGGAATTTTCAGCTTCCATCGATCGACGAACATCTTCCCGGCTTCGGTCGCCAATTGAGTTCGTAAAATCGCGAACAAGACTCCAACGACCAGCAAAATGATCAATCCGTAGTTTCTGAGCGTATCGCTAAACCAGAGCAACCAAACGGTGACCGCTGGCAACTCGCCTTCCGCTTTCAACGATTCGAAAACCGTCGCGAACTTGGGGACGAAAAAGATAACCAACACCGAAACGATCAACGTTCCCATCGAAGCCAAAATGACTGGATAGATCATCGCCCCGACGGTTTTGGCTTTCAAATCCGCCTGTTGTTCCGTGAACGTTCCAACACGATCGAGCGCGTCTTCCAGAAAACCACCCTCGGCTCCAGCGCGTGACATGTTGATTGCCATGTCGCTAAAGATATGATCGTGTCTTCGGAAACAAGTCGCCAACTCTTCGCCGTCTTCGACTCGGGCGATCACGTCAACGAGTGCTTCCTTGAGCTTTTTGTTTTTGATCTGTGTTTTCAGCAGCGTCAACGACCGAATCAATGGAACGCCGTTTTCCAAAAGCGACGCAAGCTGCTGATAAAATACAGCCATCTTTTGATCGTTGGGCTTCCCGCCGAATTCAAGATTCATCTCCAACGATTTCTTTGCTCCGTCGGCCGCGTCAGTGACGCTAACAGGAAACAACGAATCGTTTGACAATCGAGTGATCACATCCGCTTCCGAATTTGCGGACATCGAGCCTTCGATTTTGGCTCCGGTGGGATCGCGTGCGATGTAAGTGAAATCTGGCATGATGATTTGGAATAAGTAACGGTGGCTACCCGATCCTGTCTCCTTTAGTGATTCGCAGAATTTCATCTACCGATGTATCGCCAGAGATAACTTTTCGCCATCCGTCATCGCGAAGTGTTTTCATGCCGCCTTCTAGACAAGCTTTCTTGATCTCCCAAGTACTCGCTTTGGCCTGCGCCAATTCTCGAACAGCTTCCGTCGTGACAAGCAATTCGTAAACTCCCATTCGCCCTGAGTAACCGACGTTACGACACTCGCGACAGCCGACCGGCTCATAGAGAGATCCTTCCAATTGATCCACGGGAAAATCTCGCGGCAAATCGACTTTCGATGAATCCACTTCCCGACGACAGCTCTTGCACAGCCGGCGAACCAATCGCTGAGCCATCACGGCTTCAACGGTGCTCGCCACAAGAAACGGTTCGACGCCCATGTCGCCCATCCGCGTGAACGCACCGGCCGCATCATTCGTGTGCAGCGTACTGAACACAAGGTGACCCGTAAGCGAAGCTTGAATCGCATTTTCTGCCGTTTCGAGGTCACGAATCTCACCGACCAGAACAACGTCCGGATCATGACGAAGAATACTTCGCAACGACGCCGCGAACGTCAGCCCAATCTTTGAGTGAACTTGAATCTGATTGATACCGGCCAGCTGGTACTCGACTGGATCCTCGGCCGTAATGATCTTCGTCGACGCATCGTTAATTTGAATCAGCGAACTATAAAGTGTCGTCGTCTTACCTGAACCAGTTGGACCGGTCACCAAAACAATGCCGTGCGGAATTTTGATGATGTCACTAAACGTCTTATAAGTATCCGGAGCCATCCCAAGACTCTGCAACTCGAACACCATCGCACCCTTGTCAAGAATACGTAGAACGAGACTCTCACCGTGAATCATCGGAATCACAGAGACACGAACATCGATCTCGCGACCTTTGACTCGCAATTTGATGCGACCGTCCTGAGGCAAACGTTTTTCAGCGATGTTCAGCCGAGCCATAATTTTCAAACGACTAATCATCGCCGCACGAAAATGGTTGATCTCTGGTGGCACTGGTTGCGTGTGCAAGATTCCGTCGATGCGATATCGAATCACAATCTGGTCTTGCTGTGATTCAATGTGAACGTCACTCGTTCGAGACTCGATCGCTTCAAGAAGAATTTCATTCACGAGTCGCACGACACTCGCTTCCTGAGCCATCTCAGAAAGTTCGCTTCCGTCGGTTTCGAGATCTTCTAACAGCTCGACGCCGTCTTCGATTTTTTGTTTGATCAATCCTTCGATCGTTTCGCCACCGACACCAAGATGCGCCTTGATCAGCTTTGCGATCTCTGACTTCTCTGCGAGTACTGGTTCGACGACCAAGCCCGTCGCCGCACTGGCTTCGTCCATCGGATAGAGATCTGAAGGATCGGCGGTAGCAACGTACAGCGTTCCATTTTCACGCCGAACTGGAAAGATGATTTGGCGATAGATGATCTTTTGCGGAAATGAATCCAACAACGACAGATCGACTTGCGTGTTGGCCAGATCAATGAAGTCGACGCCGAACTCATCGGCCATCGCTTGATACGCCGCAGTGCGATCTAGGTACTTTTTTTGATCAAGCTCAGTAAGGAGCGATTCGCCGTCGAGTTCGCGGGACGGATCGATTTGGCTCAGCTGCTGATCCGAAATCAGTCCTCGCTCAATTAGAAGTTCGCCGATGTGATTCATGGAATGGTCGGGGCTGCCAGAAGGGAGTGGTTAGTGTCGCGGACCCTTCAATTTAGATCAAAGCCAGGCATTCACCAAAGACACAGTTTTAAGGAGTCCAAAAGGGGCTTCCGAAGCCATTTTTGGCCGGCAATTGTGTCAATGGTTCTGGATTTGCGGAATTTTGACGAACGAGAAAACCCGAGGTCAATCGAAAGAAACGCACTGCCGTGTTGGGGTGAGGGAAGCGCCAACGGCGCCAACAGTGCGTTTCTTCCGGTCGACCAAAGGGTTCCAGATCGTTTCTCCCCCTATCAAACCCAGAGTTCCGGAATAGGTTTCGAGAAAACTACATTTATCGTTGTGGCCCGGTGCTTCGATCCGATTCAGCAAATTGCATTGATTTGATTCGTCCATGCCAATTCTAACCCGTCGCGTAAGTTTTGAAGTTGCAGTATTGAGTGCTGAAAGCACGGCATGTTGTAGCCATGGACGCAAGTCCATGGAAACGTTGATGCATTAATCGGCAGTCCTGAAAGGACGGCAGGAAAATTGCGGTAGTGCAAAGCTTGGCTCCTGCCGTGCCTTCGGCACTCTGCGGCGATTCAC
>CALLUY010000182.1 GCA_938010615.1 uncultured Pirellulaceae bacterium
GGAAGTGCAAAGCTTGCTTCCTGCCGTACCTTCGGCACTCTGCGGCGATTCACTGGCCCTAACCACGGACTTGCGTCCATGGCTAATACATGCCGTCACTTCGTGACTGAAAGTGTGCAACCTCAAAAGGTGCAAGCCAGTGCTTAGATTAAAAACTTGCCCAGCGATTCCATGGTCGCATCCGCATCAAGGTTTGCTTTTCCAAATCCATTTTCCGCACCCGCAGCAACAGCTGCCTTTTGAGCGTCGTCGAAGTTCGAAATCAGCATCACCGGAATTGAAGCTGTCGCTTCGTTAGATTTCAACGTTTTCAAAATCTCCATCCCGGAAGACTGATCCGCGTCCAGCAGCCGATTGATCAAGACGAGATCCCAAGGCGATTCTCCAGCAAGTTTAATCGCTTCGTCGAACGAATGAGCTTGCGAAATTTCGACGTCAAAATTCGCGTTCAAATAGTGACTGATTCTCGTGTGGTCAAAGTTGCACTGACCAACGTCCAGAACTCTTCGCGTGGGCATTTCTAATTCCAAAAACGACAGCGGATCGTGAAAACAATAACTTAATGCTGTGACGCGACCGCGACAGTGGGGCTTACGTCTGAGATTCCGATTTTAGGTGCCAGATGAATCAAATTGGCCACGGAACACAGGTACTGAACTCGTTCCCAACCCGTTTTCAACAGCGGCGGCAACCTTTTTCAAATCGCTCATTGCCACCGCTGGCTTGACCGAATAAAAACGTAGCCCAACACTTCCGGTCTCCTCGAGCCACTCATGACGGATCAGCAACTTTCTGGCCCTAAAAGCCGAAAAAAGAAAAAGAAACTTACCGCGATGGATCGGCAACCGCCGTTCAATCTCGACGCCGAGGCTGGCGTCCTCGGAAGTCTGATGCTCACGCCAGATGCATGTGATGACATCGTCGCGATCCTCCGAGAGGAAGACTTCTACGACGAAGCTCACGCGATCATCTTTCGTCACATGATGGACTTGCATGGCAAAGGCGAAAAAATCGACTTGCTATTGCTCCGTGAGCGACTCGCTGCGGCCGGTGATGATGAAGTCGTTGGTGGCGCCGCAAAGCTGGCGGAGATTTTCACGTCCGTCCCACACGCGGCTCACGTTAAATATTACGCGCAGATTGTTCGCAATAAAGCGACGGCTCGAAACTTGATTTCAACTTGTTCGGAATTGCTCAACGATGCCTTCATGCCGGAAGTCGATCCGAACGAGTTGCTCAACGAAGCCGAGCAAAAAGTATTCTCGATTCGCGAAAGTCGACAATCGAACAATCTAACTTCAATCAATGAAGTCCTAGAAACTGCGATGGATCGCCTTGAGGCCAAAGTCCGCGGTGAGGCGATGGAAGGAACCGTCGAAACGCACTTCAAGGACCTCGACAAAATGATGGGCGGATTGCACGCGTCTGAGCTTTTGATTCTCGCGGCTCGTCCGTCGATGGGTAAGACGGCATTTGCGATGAACATCGCGGAGAACATCGTTATCAAATCTCGCAAGCCAGTTCTGTTCATTAGCCTTGAGATGGCGGCGATTGAATTGATTGAGCGGATGCTCTGTTCGGTTGCTCGAGTCAACGGTCACCGCATGCGTAACGGAACGCTGGCTGTGGAAGACCGAAAGCGGCTTGTTAAAACTGCGGGAGAACTTTCAACCGTTCCATTTTTCGTCGACGATTCTCCGACGCGAAACGTTTCGGAAGTCGCTGGTGCAGCGAGACGCATCCTTCGCCGCGAAGGAGCTCTTTCACTGATCGTGATCGACTATCTGCAGTTGCTCCAGCCCGACAATTCTTCGGATCCGCGACAGGAGCAGGTCGCCAAGATGGCTCGACGTCTGAAAGGTTTGGCTCGTGAGCTGAAGGTTCCGATTCTTTGCCTTTCCCAGTTGAATCGTCAAACCGAAAGTTCCGGCGATCATCGTCCCAAGTTGAGTCACCTTCGAGAGTCGGGTGCGATCGAGCAGGATGCGGACGTCGTGATGTTTGTTCACCGCGAGAGCTATTACAAAAAGGGTACGCCGGAAGAAGTTGAAACGATGAATGATGCGGTCATCATCATCGAGAAGCAACGTAACGGTCCAACGGGAGATGTTGAATTGCTTTGGGAGCGAGACTTCACCCGGTTTTCCGATCGTGCGCCAGAGCGATATTCCGAATTCGACAACGCGCCGGCTCAGTTTTGAGCAAGTGGCACGTTACGATGCGAGACCGGCCAAAGCCAGTCGCTAAGAACAACATGCAATCCTAAGTGCGTTTGTACATCACCGTCGCCAACGGTGGGAAGTCGATCGCGATTGACCATTCCTTGCCTTGAGCTTCGATCTCTTCTGCATCCGCCTGTCCAGTGCCAACGTTGGTACCAGAATAAAACTGACTGTCACTGTTGAAGATGGACTTATACGTTCCCGGACCCGGCACGCCGACTCGATACGCCGTGTGGACGTACGGCGTAAAGTTACCGCAGACGATAACGAAGTCGTCAGGATTCTTCGCTTTTCGAATCCACGACAACACACTCGCATCGCGGCTCATGCAGTCAATCCACTCAAAGCCGTTGCCGTCAAAGTCCAGCTCATGTAACGCCGGTTCGTCACGATAGAGCCGATTAAGGTCGCCGACCATTTTCTGCAAACCTTCGTGGCTTTCCCACTGCAGCAGATCCCATTGCAAACCTGAATCGCAATTCCACTCGTTCCATTGGCCCCATTCGCAGCCCATGAACATCAGCTTCTTGCCAGGATGAGCCCACATGTAGGAATACAATAATCGCAAGTTGGCGAACTTTTGCCAAATGTCGCCCGGCATCTGATCCAACAACGCGCCTTTGCCGTGCACCACTTCATCATGCGAAAACGGAAGCATGAAGTTCTCTGTGAACGCATAGATCAAACTGAAAGTCAGTTCATCGTGATGATATTTGCGATGGATCGGATCCTTTTGGAAGTAGCGAAGCGAATCGTTCATCCAGCCCATGTTCCACTTGATGCTGAACCCCAAACCACCATCGTGCACCGGTCGCGAAACGCCACCGAAAGCCGTTGACTCTTCCGCGATCGTCAACACGCCCGGGAAGTCCGCATGAACTTGCGTGTTGAGCCGTTTCAGGAAATCGATCGCACCAAGGTTTTCACGGCCGCCGTACTCGTTCGGGATCCACTCGCCTTCCTTGCGGCTATAATCCAGATACAACATCGACGCGACCGCATCGACTCGTAGCCCGTCAATGTGATACTTCTCCAACCAGAACATCGCGTTGGCAATCAAGAAGTTCGAAACCTCGGTGCGACTGTAATTGAAGATTAACGTATCCCAGTCAGGATGTTCCCCCTGCCGCGGATCCGCATGTTCGAACAAAGCCGTACCGTCAAACTTGGCCAACCCGTGAGCGTCTTTTGGGAAGTGAGCCGGCACCCAATCCACGATCACGCCCAATCCGTTTTGGTGCAAGTAATCGACGAAGTACATGAAGTCTTCGGGCGAGCCATAGCGGCTGGTCGGTGCGAAATAACCTACCGTTTGATAACCCCAGCTTCCGGTGTACGGATGCTCCGTGATCGGCATCAATTCGACATGCGTGAAGTTCAACTCGAGGCAGTACTCGACCAGATCATGAGCCAAGTCGCGATAGTTCATCCAGCCGTTTGGTTTACCGTCAACGGTCCTCCAACTTCCTGGATGGAGTTCATAAACGGAAACCGGTCCGTCCATTGGATTTTTTGCGGCGCGTTGCTGCATCCATTGATCGTCTTTCCACTGATAGCCACTTAAATCTTTGACGATCGAAGCGGTGCGCGGTGGAACTTCGGCAAAGAATCCGAACGGATCCGCTTTTTCGACTTGATGGCCGTTGCAATCAGTGACGCGAAACTTGTAAGTCTTGTCGACTACCATTTCGGGAACAAAAATTTCCCAAACGCCACTAGGCACCTGTTTTTGAAGCGGATGACGGCGTCCGTCCCAATCGTTGAAGTCACCGATGACGCTGACGCCTTGCGCGTTGGGCGCCCAAACGGCGAAGTTGATTCCGTGAACGCCGCCAATCTCTCGAGGATGAGCGCCAAGTCGCTCATAGATTTTGAAGTGAGTCCCTTCGTTGAAGAGATGCAGATCAAGATCCGAAAATAGCGGCTCGAAGGCGTAGGGGTCGTGGATACTCATCGTTTTCTTGCCATCGGAATATTGTATTTTGTATAAGCCTGAGTCTACCTGAAACAAATCTGTCTCACAGTCGACTTCGAACAAGCCCGAATCACCGATTGGTCGCATTTCTCGCGTTACGGTGCCGGAATTCGTGCTAATCCAGGCTTCTTCGACGCCCGGAAGAAAAACTCGAACGGTCGTTTTGTGGTGTGGGTTTTCACGGATTTTTAGCCTCGTTCTTGGGCCGTCCGTCTTAATCGGACCCAATACGACATTTGGATTTTCATGGGAGCCGTTGACAATTTTTTTGAACGCGCTCTTGTCCAAAGTTTGTGAAGAATTCATCCGTGTTTTCCATCCAATGGAAGCCGCAGTGAATCTTCTGCGACATTAATAAACCGTTTCGCCAAAGGCTTGCGGGAACTGCAGTGGTCGATCCGTATCAGGATCGATTTCGGTGACTCGAGTCCAACCTGTTCGGGTCGGAACAAATTTCGGTTCGTCGTAATCCTCGCGATCAAAACCGGAAGTCGCAGCAGGCTGAACTCTTGTGAAACGGGACTCTTCAAACTCAACCGGCCCAAATGGTTTCCGTACAATCGGATGTGGACCGTCGGTTCGATTCCAGCTTTCGGTTTCGGCAGATTCAACCTCGTTTGTTTGATGCCGATCTCCGAATTGCCACAATCGGCACTCAATCGAGTGGATCTGCATGGCCGCATAAATTCGCTTCCAGAGGTCCGCGTCCTTAACCGGCTTTAACGCCCCAAAACTTTCCCATCGCCAATCGTTCTCGATCCAGCGATCGAACCCTTTTCGAATTCGCTTGCCAACGTAAGCACTGCTAGTGATGAGTGTCAGTTTTGACGGTTGTTCAAGCGATTCGACTCCGCGAACGACAGCAAGTAGCTGCAATCGCTCTCCGTGAACGTCCGCTTCGCGTTCGGAGACTTCGACACGATCGTTGTCGTCTTGCATCGATTCAAGCACGAAACGCCATCGGCCTTCGCGGCCTTGATCGGTCGCTTTGTCAACGGTTTCAGTAAGTAGCAGATAGTGGGGAGCAGTTTTTTGCATTGCGACTACCTGAGAAGACTCAGGCTTATGGGGTGCACCATCCGTGTCGCGTTAGTTGAGCGAAAAGCCTCAATGCTTTTGCTTGATGCTCCCGACATCGTCAGACTCAACGTGACTCCTTAACCTTCTTTAGGAGTTTTTTCTTTTCTATTCGGAATGGCTTAACGCCAATTGGCGCAACCGTTACGAGAAGTAGAACCACACATACAAGCCCGAAGCGCAAGTTTTGATGTTGCGCGTTTCCCAAGATTGGTGGTCATCTCCATGGCAAATGATTTGTGGAAGTCGCATTTTTAAACTTAACGAGATAGTCGCCTTTCGCTCCGCGAAAGTGTGTCAAACGCTACTTTCGCGGAGCGAAAGGCGACAATGGTGCAACATCAAAAAGCGCAAGCGAGTGAGTATTGGGCACGATGCGACGCCGGAAAATATTCACTCGCTTGCCGGCTTGTTGAAGTATTGTCGATTGCTTGGTTTTTGGTTGCTATTCCCCCTCTCCCCCGTCCGGTTCGTGCGCAGCACGAAACAGACGGGGGCAAGAGGCAGTGAGTTAAAAGGTTGGACGGACAAAACAGGGCTACGATGCCGGGCAAGCCGGTGGTGGGTCGACTCCGCTGGCGATCAGACTCAGCAGACGATGCAGGTTAAACGAACTGGTCAACCAA
>CALLUY010000183.1 GCA_938010615.1 uncultured Pirellulaceae bacterium
CCACGATCAACGACTTCGCCTGGAACGAAAGCTACAGTCGCTCGATCGGAGTTGACATCCGCTATGTCCTGTGGATCACGGGGCAAGTCTACCAATCGCAGCGTCTGCTGGACGAGATGGGGATTCGCTAGAGTTGGCTTGGTCGGCCTGCGGATGGTTCGAGTCGTGCCGGTTACCACGATTTCGCGGTGCTTCAGGCGGATGGTTACACAAAATACGCCACAATTCCCAGAATTTGGAGATCTACGGATTCGCGTAACTATTGTGGATCCCAGAAACTACACCGAAATTCTGGAGACAGATATGAAGAAACTACTACTAACACTCACCCTTTGTGCTGCTCTGGCTCCGGCATTGTCGCTGGCCCAAGACAACTCAGACGCTGGTCAAATTCAAGAAGTTGAAGTTGCCGATCAGGCACAGAACAAGTTTGCTGAACTGCAAGCCAAGTATCAAGCCGACATGGAGAAACTCCGTGCCGAGCAAGAAGCCAAGATGGCTGAACTTCGTGCTGAAGAGCAAGCAAGAATTGAGAAGGAGCAAGCTCGACTCAATGAAATTCGAGCTGAGCGAAATGAGAAAATCGCTGATCTTCGATCTCAGTTGATGACTCTTCAATCAGAGCAATCTAACGAAATGTCATCAGCAGGCGTCATCAATGGTTATTCAGCCATGCCGATGCAAAGCTACCCGGCTCCAATGCAAAGCTATGTTGCTCCTCAGATCAGCACACCTGTGGCCCAAGCTGAGCCAATGGCTGAAGCTGCAGTCATGGAAACGGCTCCAGCTGAAGAGATGGCGGCACCAGTCGCGGAAGCGATCCCTGCACCGATGGTTGCACCTGTTTTTCAGGCTCCAATTGCAGCACCTGTCATGGCGGCACCTGTCATGGCAGCACCTGTTTTCGCTCCAGCTCCAGTGTTTGCACCGGCACCGTCTTTTCTGACATCTCCGCAGATGCCTGCTGTCCTGATGGACATTTACGGTCCGCCACAAGTTGCACCTAGAAAAGGTTGCTGCCTGTTCGGCAAATGTGGACGCTAAGCTACAGTTAGAACACGAGAATAATTGACCGCGATCAAGATGGATTCGTCCATTGGCGTCGCGGTTTTTTTGCGCGCCGATGGGCATGGGGCCGCCGCAACACAATCCCGACGCGCTAGCGAGTGGTCAGTCGGAACACGACCACTCGATTGCGTTTTTTGATGTTGCACTAATACAAGCCCGACGCGCAAGCGAGGGAATATACAAGCCCGACGCGCAAGCGAGGGAATATTTCCGAGGATTTCCCGATCCCTCCCTTGCGCGTTTTGATGAAGGGATCGCAGCAAACGCCTGCTGTGATCCCTTCGGGATCATGTTTGCTGTCGACCGAATCCGGTGATGGCGCTGCGCTTATCACCGGCTAATAGCTTGAATCCCTTCGGGATGGGCCCAACGCGCAAGCGAGGTACCAAGGCGCACCTCGCTTACGCGTCGCGTTGGGATTTGCTCGGACAAACCAAACCATGCAATTACCACGCTAGCCAGTGGTCAGTCTGAATACGACCACTCACTTACGCGTTTTGAAGTTGCACCCTTTCAGTCGCGAAGTGACGACATGTATTAGCCATGGACGCAAGTCCGTGGTTACGGTTAATGAATCGCCGCAGAGTGCCGAAGGCACGGCAGGAGCCAAGCTTTGCTCCACCGCATTTTCCTGCCGTCCTTTCAGGACTACCGATTACTGCTCAACGTTTCCATGGACTTGCGTCCATGGCTAACACATGCCGTGCTTTCAGCACTAAACACTGCAACTTCAAAACTTGCGCTTCGGGCTTGTAAGTCGTCCTACGGACCCTTCGATGCTGCAAGACGCTTTTCCGCCATATCGCAATACGCTTCATTGCAATCAATCGCGATGAATTTTCGACCAAGCTGATTCGCCACGATCGCTGTCGTGCCAGCGCCACTAAACGGATCCAACACCACGCCACCTTCTGGACAGGAGGCAGAAATACACGTCTCGACCAGCTTCGGTGGATAAACCGCAAAGTGGGCTTCGCGAAATTTCGACAAAGAAATCGACCAAACCGTTCGCTTGTTGCGCCCCTTGGGATGGAAAGCCTGATCCCAGCGAGCGTCGTGAAGATTACTGTCGCCGCTATTCTTTCCTTTCTCTGGCGTGCTGCCGCGTTTGCCAAAATGCTTGCGGCCACCTTTCATTTTTGACTTCTCCGAAAACGTCACATGCGGTTCGCGAATCGCGTCGGCGTCGTAAAAATACTTCTTGCCATTGGAGAAAAAGAAAATGTACTCATGATCTGTCGTTGGACGCGTTCGAGTGCTCGACGGCATCGCGTTGGGCTTGTGCCAGATACAATCGCTCCGCATCCGCCAGCCCACATCCTTTAACCCCAACGCGACTCGCCAAGGCATGCCCATGAGTTCGCCCTTGAGGTACTTGTCGCCAATCACCATCCACATCGAACCAGTCGGTTTGACGACTCGTTTCAATTCGGTGAACAGTTCGCAAAGTCGTTCAACGTAAGCGGCTGGAGAAATCTCTTGGCCGATCTGATCGTCGACGCCGTAGTCGCGTTGCTGCCAGTACGGCGGGCTGGTCACAATCGTATCGACGCATGCATCGGGCAGTTGCTTAACGACATCGATCGCGTCTCCACAGAGGAACTGATCGAGGTAGCTTTTAGGTGCAGGTAGTTTTGTGGGAGCAGGCAATTTTGTTGGCATTAGCTTCCGTTCCAAATTAGCGGGCTGATGTGAGTCGATAACTTACGTTGAATCCGTTTCGTCTTCGGTACCCGCATCCTCAACGGGAGTCGGAGTTTGAACTTGCGGCACTCCGCTTTCATCCGACTTCAAAGGTGGTAATTCGTAAGTTCGCTTTTCATCGACGATATAGATCTCGTCCATTTCCGTATCATCAACATCCTTACGAAGCAGAAGGTAAACCGCCGATGCCATGCACCAGAACAGCCCATACAGGAATGATGCAGCGATCGTTCGCACGAGGCCATTCCAAAACCCGATTGTGTTTTGGGAAAATGAAAGCATCGTCTCGGATGACGTTTCGGTATCGGAAACCAGTCCTTGCAGCACTTCAATACGTGGCAAATCGCCAACAGCGCGGTTGGCTCCCCACGACGTTGACCAGTAGCTCAATTCAATGATCGAACCGGAAAGGTTGGCGACGATCAACCAGCAAAAACCACCAAACAACATGGCCACAACGGCGTACCCCAAGCAATGAAGTGGACGCTGGAAAACGTACGCGAAAGATCGCGTCATCGCATCGAATGAATTCTGTCCTTCACAAGCGGCACTGGAAACGATCAGTGGCCACGCGTAGGTCAAACCAAGTAACAGCAACGCCATCGCAGCAGACAGTGCTAGGACCAGCGGCCACAGCAAACTAACAACCGCGGCCCCAAAATCAAAAGTCATCAACAGCCCCAGCAATCCTGCCGGGATACACAGAGCGAGTGCTGCCAAGATCGGGATACTGACTCCGCCGAAGCTGGCCAGCCAGTGATCAAAGGCAAAGTCGAAAGCGTCGTCGATTCCAATCGTTTCGTTTCGGGTCAGCCGCAACAAACACACCCGCGCGATGGCCAGTCCAATGAAACTCCAAATCGCCATCGAACAGAAAGTTCCAAACAGGAAGTACCAAAAACCTGAAGCACCGAGCCGAACGTTGTTGCCGCCCGCCGCCGAAGGTTTGACTTTGCTGGAGAATATATAGGCGGCCGGTCGTTTAATCTGATTGAAAACGGCTCGCGGTCCGCTGAGTTTCGCGCCTAGAATGTTCAACGCGTTCTGATCGCTGTTGGAATCAATGAACACGCTTCGATAGGGACTTGTGTTGTTTCTGACGACTTCCATCATCGCCGCGTCTTTTCCAAGATCTTCGCCGACGAACATGGTTTCGCTCAACCACCAAGTGAACGAAGCTGCAAGGACACCGACGATCGCCAACGCCAGAACGGTCACGCTCGCGGCAACGGGAAGCGTGCGAAAGATGATGGTCCAAGGACAAAGTTCGGCCCAGGAAATTTTCTTGACGATGACTGGCTGGTCGCTCATTGATGCTCACGAGTTTCGGTTAAAGAACTGCGTCCGCATTATAGTTTGAATCAGCGACCGGATTCCAGCGGTCGATTCCCAATACATCGCTCCCAATACAAGCCCGAAGCGCAAGTTTTGATGTTGCACACATTCTTATTCCGAAGGAATTTCAGCCATTAGCCGGAGGTCGAGCGTAGCGACCACCTCCGGA
>CALLUY010000184.1 GCA_938010615.1 uncultured Pirellulaceae bacterium
AAAAATACAAAGCCCGACGCGCAAAATTACAAGCCCGACGCGCAAGCGAGGGAATATTTCCGAGGATTTCTCGATCCCTCGCTTGCGCGTCGGGCTTGTATTGCACCGCTTCGTATTTTTCAATTTTCACTTGTTTTGTTAAGTAAAACAAGAAGCACTATATCGGCCCATCCCGAAGGGATTCAAGCTATTAGCCGGTGATAAACGCAGCGCCATCACCGGATTCGGTCGATGGCAAAAATGATCCCGACGGGATCACAGCGGGCGTTTGCTGCGATCCCTTCAGGATCGAATCGCGCATACTTAGGGTTCCGGAGGTGGTCGCTACGCTCGACCTCCGGCTAATGGCTGAAATTCCTTCGGAATAAAAATGTCTGCAACTTCAAAACTTGCGCTTCGGGCTCGTATTTGTATTCTACTGCCAATCCAAAATCACTTTCCCGCATTCGCCAGTTAGCATCACATCAAACGCGTCCTGAAAATCATCGCATCCGAATCGGTGGGTGATCATGTCATTCATTTTGAGTCCATTGTCGAGCATCGCCAGCATCTTGTACCACGTGTCGTACATTTGCCGACCGTAGATGCCGCGAATGGTGAGCGCCTTGAGGACGATCTTTCCCCAATCGGTTGGAAACGGCTTCGGTGGAAGGCCCAGCATCGCAATGTTGCCGCCCATGATCATGGTGTCAATCATTTGCTCCAGCGCCGGGGCCGCGCCGCTCATCTCGAAGCCAACGTCGAAGCCTTCATTCATGCCGATCGACTTCATGATTTCACGTAAGTTGTCGCTGGCGACGTTGACGGTGTGGATGTCAGGATTGATCTTCTTTGCAAAGTCCAGACGCCACTGGTTGATGTCTGTAATGACGATCCGTCGAGCTCCGGCTTTGCGAGCTACTGCGGCAGACATGACTCCAATTGGCCCGGCACCGGTGATCAGGACGTCTTCTGCGACCAGATCGAAACTGAGGGCCGTATGAACGGCGTTGCCCAGCGGATCAAGGATCGCGGCGATGTCCATTGGAAGATCATCCGGTAGTGGGATCACGTTGAATTCAGGAAGCTTGACGTATTCAGCGAATGCTCCCGGAAGGTTGACTCCGATTCCTTTCGTGTCGGGATCGAGGTGGAAACGTCCGGAACGCGCGTTGCGGCTACGGTTGCCGACGACGTGACCTTCACCGGAAACACGTTGACCAACGGAGACTCGCCGAACGCCGGAACCGACTTCGACGACTTCTCCGCCGTATTCGTGGCCCGTCACCATCGGCACAGGGACATTGGCCTGAGCCCAGTCGTCCCATTTGTAGATGTGCATATCGGTGCCGCAAATCGAAGTCTTGTGAACTTTAATCAAGACTTCGTTGGGTTCAATTTCTGGCATCGGGACATCGTCCATCCAGATGCCGACTTCGGATTTGGCTTTAATTAGAGCTTTCATGCCAAGACTGTAACCAATCTCGCTGCCGTCTTCTACCGAGCGTAGAGACGGCTTCCAGTTGCGGACGGTTGCAAGCAAGCCATTCGAGATCGCAAAGTCCTCGCACTCCTTTTTTGGGTCCTTGAATATTTAAATAATTAAAATTTCAGCTTGATTCCCGGTCGCCGCTTTGTTACTTTTAAGGAATTAAATTAAATCGCTTTCTGCTTTCACGAGGGTACAAACATGGCACGTCCGTCATCCGAACATCCAACCGAAGCGGAGTTGAGGATCCTGAAAGTTTTGTGGCAAGAGTCGCCAAAAACCGTGGATGAGGTGCGGCTGATCCTTGCCGCTGATGATCGGGAATTGACGCACAGCTCGGTCATCACGCTGATGAACATCATGGTCCGCAAAGGATATTTGAAACGCGAAAAGCGAGGCAGAGCTTTCGAGTTCACGCCGCTTGTTGAAGCTCAGAAGGTTGGAAAAAACTTGTTGGGTGATCTCGTTGAACGTGTTTTTGATGGGTCGGCTCACTCCGTCATGCTGGAGCTGCTTGAGTCTCACGATATCGACTCGGATGAAATCAAAGAGATCCGCAAACTGATCAATCGCATCGACAAGGAGCAAAACTGATGTCACTTTTCACTATCGATGAATTATTTTGCTTTAACATCGTCCAGACTTTAGCTCATTCGGTCTGGATTGGGCTAATCATCGGATTGGTTACGATGATCGCCAACCGGAGTCTGCACACTCAAAAGCCCAACTCAAGATACTGGGTCAACCTTTTGGCTCTGTTTGCTTTTGCGGCAACGTTGCCGATTACTTACCTTCTGATCTCCGATGAGACGGAAATCGCGACGGAAGTTTCTGTTGTTGAGGACGCGGCGATGGCTCAGCCTCAGCCAGTACTCCAATCAGATTCGATTTTGGCAGCATCAAACTCCCCGATCGCTGCGCCAGCAACTGTAAGCGATTTGCTGCCATTGCAAGACAAGGCACAGATTTCCCAGTCTTGGTTCTCCGCTTTCAAATTGCCGATCTGGCTTGCCCGTATCATCGCGACAGCCTATTTGCTTGGTGTGTGTTATATGTGTTTCAGGTTGGCGATGGCGATACGCCGAAGCCAGAAACTATTGCGAGAATCGCAGCTGGTCACTGAACCGAACTTGTTGAAAAAAGTAAAACAAGTTTCTCGTACATTGTCACTAAAGTTTCAGCCGATCATTGCGACATCCGAAAACATCGCCGTCCCGATTGCAGTCGGAATACTACGACCGACAGTCCTGTTGCCGACGTCGATCATGGCGGGGCTCTCGGTTTCAGAAATCGAACTCGTGCTGCGACACGAATTGGCTCACTTGCGACGCTACGATCATTTCGTGATTGTGTTCCAACGCCTGATTGAATCTATTCTGTTCTTCCACCCGGTCACCTGGTATTTGAGTGGACGGATTCACGAAGAGCGTGAAAACTGCTGCGACGATTTGGCGTGTGCCAGTGGCGTAAATCGCATTCAATACGCCAACGTGCTGCTACGAGTTGCAGAGCTTACATGTGTCGATGGTTCTTTCGCTGACGGCAACTCTTCGGTTGCATTGGCAGCTGACGGACACCGTCCTTCGAAGCTGCGTCAGAGAATTTCACGACTGTTGATCGCGAGTCCGTCGAAACCGGCGACAGGTCAGCGAGCATTACTCTGCATTGCGATATTACTTTCGATGTCCGCCGCGGTGGTTGCAGGGCACGTATTGACCAGCGGGTTTGGAGACGGCTCAACAGTTACTGCGTCAGAAGACGACCTCGCTGCAGAATTGTTCGATCGATTGAAAGCGGCAGCTGACTCCTACGAATCAGTTCGCACTGGTCATTTGCGTTTCAAATTCACGCGCAACCCGGTCGTCGTGGACATCAATCACGAACAATGCAAATACTTGCTCGAGGAAATTGGACCGATCGACAATGGCGAAAAACTGAACGAACTTCTGCGAGCGTTTACCGAAGAGACAAACGACAGGAAGCCAGTCTCTTTTACAAACGCGGAACTTCATTTCGATCAGGAACGCACACGAGAACGGATATCAAGTCGTGGTGGGAGTGGGGACATTCACATCACCGATGCAGAGTATTCGTTGCGCTGGGATTCGGCCAACTACCAAATGAACGTTTTGCCAATAAACGACAATCGATACTTTCAGATGACGAAGGGGCTTTTTCTGCGACCGCTACTACCGAAGAAAGATCGTGGGTTTTACAAAGCGACTCTTGAAGAGTTGCGAAAAAGCAAGATTACGCTTAACGAACAAGGCTACTTGTTGGAATCGGGCGAGGATGCTGTCGGTCCAGCAACGAAGGTGTTGGTGTCGAAGGAGTCAGGATACCCATTGATGTTTTCAAAAAACCTGATTGGAGACATAAAATACTATGGCGGATGGAAACAGTACCCAGACGGAATCTGGTTTCCAAGCGTGGTGTTCGAACTACGGTTTCGTGATGGCAAGTTGAAATACTTTGATGCTCACGTCATTGAGTCTGCGAAGTTCAATATCGATTTGCCCGACCATCTGTTTGTGATGTCTGCTCCAGCAGGAACGACACTGGTTCGAGGCGAGGGCGCCACGCGATTGCAAGAAGATGTCTTCGATGTTCTAGCGGAGGACCAAGTCCAAGCTGCTCAGAGTCGAAAGAAAAGAGAATTTACAGAAGAAGAAAAGCGAGGTGCCGCAGCCGCCAAGAAGTTGTACTCCTTGAAAGAAGGTGAGATTTTCAAACGGATAGAGCCTCCTTATCCATTGGCTCAAAAGTATGTGGCCCATATGCAGGGTTACAACACCGATGGTCGGCGGCCAAATCGCGTTATCTCAAGAATATTTACCTATAAAGACGACGGCTCACTTGATCATCGACACTCTGTCGATGGCGGCACGTACAAAGTTGGTCAAGTTGCTCAACATGTCTTCAGTATGAATCAGACTGCCATTGAGGGACCCGAAGACATATTGAACAAGCCGTTGCCTGGAGACTTTGTTGTCCGGGCCAACGCTGATCGTCTCGAACTCGAAAAAGCTTTCAGACGTATGCTTGAATCCGAGTTGCAAGCCGGAATCGAAGTAAAAACTGAAGAGGTTAATCGCCCAACCTACATTGCAAGTGGAGAATTGAAACTTGATTTGGATGCTGGCAAAGAAGTGGCGGTCCATAGTGGATCGAAACCCAATGCCTATCCGGCGACGATTGACTCTGGCGATGTGAAGAAATTCCTCGGATCTCTTTCACGGTACATCAACACGAGCGTCACACATGATTCGATTGGCAATGCCGAACAGCGCTTTTCGTGGAGTACAAGCCTGTACGGTAACGAGGACAAACCAAAAAACAAACGCTTTGACTTTCAAGCTGAAAAGGTGCTCGAGATCGTGAGCAAGCAAACGGGGCTCAAGTTTGAAAAGAGCGAAGCCAAAAAAACCGTTCTGTCGATTCGCCCGCTAACGAACTGACTCGCAAGTTCCGATGCCCGAATCGTCGTAGGTCTTGGCGGCAAAGCAGCGACGTACGATTAGATGACGCCCAGCTCTTTGCCGACTTCGATGAAGGCGGCGACGCACTGGTCGACTTGTTCCAGCGAATGGCCTGCGGACATTTGGGTTCGTATCCGGGCGGTTTCCTTGGGGACGACCGGATAGAAGAATCCAACGACGTAGATTCCTTTCTCCAGCAACTTCGCCGACATCCGTTGAGCAAGCTCGGCATCGCCAAGCATGACGGGAATGATTGGATGTTCGCCTTCGGGTAGCGTGAATCCGGCTTCCGTCATTGCAGTGCGAAATCGGTTGGCGTTTTCAAAGAGTCGCTTTCTTCTTTGGTCACCTTCATCGCTGCTGACCAAGTCGATGGCTTTCATTGACGCGCCGACCAAGGCAGGAGCAAGGCTGTTTGAAAACAGATACGGTCGTGATCGCTGACGCAACATGTCGACGATTGGCTGGCTGGCACAAGTGAAACCACCCATCGCTCCGCCGAGTGCCTTGCCGAGCGTTCCGGTCAAGATGTCGACTCGACCAAGACAATTGTGATGTTCTGCCGTGCCGCGGCCGCCGCTTCCAAGGAATCCGGTCGAATGACAATCGTCAACCATGACTAGGGCTCCGAACTCATCCGCGAGGTCACAGATTTCGGGAAGTTTGGCGATGTAGCCGTCCATTGAGAACACGCCATCGGTGACGATCATGATGTTGCGTGCGCCGGCTTCGGTGGCTTCGACCAATTTGGCTTTCAAGTCAGCCAGGTCAGAGTTCGCAAACCGAAAACGTTTTGCTTTGCAGAGCCGCACGCCGTCGATGATTGACGCATGGTTGAGCGAATCAGAAACGATGGCGTCTTCGGCCGTCAGCAGCGGTTCGAAGAGTCCTCCGTTGGCATCGAAGCAAGCCGCGTAGAGAATCGTGTCGTCGTAGCCCAGCCAATCGGCGATCTTCTTTTCAAGGTCGCGATGAATCGTTTGCGTGCCGCAGATGAATCTGACGGAAGCCATCCCGTAACCGTACTTTTCCAGCGACTCTTTCGCGGCTGCGACCAAGTCCGGATGATCGGCGAGGCCAAGATAATTGTTGGCGCAAAAGTTCAGGACTTCGTTTCGGTTGTCAGAATCCTGCACTGGAATGGCCGCTGACTGCGGGCCATCGATTAGGCGTTCGCGTTTATACAGGCCAGCTTGCTCGATTTCGGCAAGAGTGGCAGTGAGTTGCTTTGAAAATTCTGCTTTAATCATGATTCGCGTTCTGTGTTTTCGAGAGACAAGGACTCATTATATAGGCAATTCATGAGCAAAGTTAGGCGACGGTTTCAATTTGGAATGAGTTCAGTCGTTCTGCTGATGACGGTGGTATGCGTCGGTGTTCGTGTCTATCAAACTTGGGCTTCGAAGATCGAAGTGCTCGTTGCCACCGAAAATCTCGATCACAAGACGGCAATTTCAAAGACTAACGTGAAGTTTGAAAAGTGGCCTGTGGAACTTGTTCCCGAAGGAGCCATCACTTCGAGCGAAGGGATTCCTGTTGGCGACGTGATTGTGGTGCGACTGCGGAAAGGGCAGGCAATCATTGGAGAGGGTGTGGTTGACCCTGCCACGATTTTACACAATCCGATTCCGCCGGGTTATCGCGTGGTCAATGTCAAGCTTCCCACGATAGACGGCTCGTCCGGCTTGCTGAGTCCGGGAGATCGGATGGACGTTATTGTTGTTGGTCCAGACGGAACCGATGATGGTCCAAAGACGCTCTTTCGAGACGTCAGAGTCTTCAATGTCGGTCAAGGTATAAAGGCGTGGGAAATTGTCGGTTTACTGCTAACGGATAAGCAAGCGACAACGATTGCTGAACCAAAAGCTGCAGGAAAGATTAGATTGACGCTCCGATGCGTTGGCAGATAGCTGACAATAACCAATCGTGCTTTGGTAGGATGCTTAAAAGCCGTACCTTTCGAGTTCATGTTGAGCATGCAATGCATCCAGAGTTTTTGCGAAAAACGGAACCAGAAAGTCCCCTTCGAAACACGTGTTTGCTCATCGGGAGCTTGCTCCTGTTTTCTGCTGTCGGCCCGATTCTTATCCCGTTGATCATGGACCTTCCCAGACCGCTTGTTGTTTGCGGTGTTGTTCAGCTGTTCGTTGGCACTGCGTTGGTCGCGTGTTGGTTTTTTCGGGTGAAAGCAAAGATGATGTGGGCCTGTCTGATCGTTGTGGCACTTGTGACAATTCCAAACTGGTGTGTTTCTGTATTCACGATTCTTTCAGTCGTAGAGTGACCTGATGAAAAGTGTTCGTTCATTTTCTCTGCTTACATTCCTGCTTTTTTCAGGCGTTGTTGCGCTTTCGATTGCAATTTATTCCGCCAACAACGAAGTGAAAGAAACCAGGGCATTGATGAAAAAATACAGTGATGAAATGGGGTACATCACCACGGAGGACGACGCAGGCTCCAAGCTGCACGTTCGAAGACTCGGCGGCTATCCTCAGATGAGTTTTGGGTTTCGGTATCAATTGCCAAAGAAGCGGACTTACACAATGCGAATTGGGTCTGGCGTCATCGATCCTGATACTGGATTTCCGCCGACGCTATCCCGCCGTGAGATCAGTAACGACGAATCACAAGGCACGCTAATTATCAGCCTTCAAAAGATGCCGACGCGGCTTGGCACAACGTGGACGGTGCAGGCAATCGACGGAAATGTTCTCGGGACGAAGACCTGCGATGACGCGAACGAGTTCACTTGGCTGCAAACTTACTTGGCCGCGTTTCCGATTGGTGATGGTGTCGGGAATTTCATACAACCATTTCCAACCGCATCTGCAATGATCAGGCATCAAGCCGTGCAAACTTATGAACCGGATGAAGTAGTTGTGCTGTTCAAAAAGAGCGAATTTCATCCTTCGGCCGTGGCCAGTCTCTCGCCAGAGCAAATAAAGAATCGCAGAACCGTGATGATTTGGTTGGAACCGATCGCACCGGAGTCGAAGTCGCAAATTTCTTCTGATATGATCGTCGACTGACTGAGTTATCCGATCCTGAATTTTCAAACATCGATTCATGCAAGCCACAACAAAAACCTTTGCTGACAATCCAGCCGTTGCCAACGCCTTTGCGGAAGACTTCGTCCAATGGATGTCGTCGCAATCTCAACCGAAAGTGACGGTTTCGCTTTCTGGTGGGAGCACACCAACCCTGTTGTTTGAGATTCTGGCGAAGCAATTTGCCGATAAAGTCGATTGGTCTCGAGTCCATCTTTTCTGGGGTGATGAACGATGTGTGGCTCCCGATGATCCGCAGAGCAACTATGGCGTTTGCAAATCGTTGCTGTTGGATCACGTGGCGATCCCGGAACAAAATGTGCATCGTGTGATTGGCGAATCGGATCCCGAAGCCGAAGCAATTCGATACGGCGAAGAAATGAAAGCGCATTGTGAACTCAATGATGACGGTCTGCCAATGTTGGACTTGTTGATTCTTGGCATGGGCGGAGACGGGCACACGGCGTCGATTTTTCCGCATCAAATTGAGTTGTTGAAATCAGAATCAATCTGTGCCGTCGCGACACATCCAGATTCTGGTCAAAAACGTGTCTCGATGACCGGTCCCGTGCTTAACGCTGCGAGGAAGATTGACTTTCTGGTTACCGGCGCCGGCAAGGCGAGCGTGTTGGGTGAGATCTTTGGAAAGACCGGTGCTTGGGAAACGTATCCGACCTCTTTCATCACTTCGAAGGGGCCGGTTACGTTTTATCTGGACGAAGCCGCAGCGGAACGGTTGAAGTAGCCTGAACTCCACGGCGACGTTTCGCAGTTGGAAATTGCATTGAGTTGGTTTGTCCACGCGAATCCTAACCCGAAGCGTAAGCTTTGAAGTTGCAGTGTTTGCGTTTAGGGGCAAAGCCCCGTTCCTTGCCTAGCCCAGCCCATCGGGCTGGGACTTAGATTCCCCCGATTATTTTAGGACCAAAGGTCCGGCAAGTTGCTTCGGTTAGGGCGCACATGCGCCACAACTGGTCGGGCTTTCAGCCCTAAGTGATCGTCCAACGCAATCCCGGCCCTGCGGGCCGGGCTAGGTAAATTGCTGGGCCGTTGGCCCGAAATGACCGGAACACTGCAACTTCAAAGAGCGTAAGCGAGGTGCGGGCAGGTGCCTCGTTCACGCGTCGGGTTGTGATTGCCAGCTGTAGGCCGGATCAAAGACGCAGGGATTGCCGGAGCGGCGAAAACACAATGGTCCCGATAGATGTCTGAAAGGATGGTCCAAATTCTTTGCCGCGTCTGAAGCTCCGGCTATCGCAGTGTTTTCTTGATCCGGCCTACCGAAGTGTGCAACTTCAAAGCTTTGAAGTTGGATCCTTTAGTCCCGAAGTTCTTGGGGTCAATGAATCGCCTAAGCACGATCACAAGCCAGAGGCTTATGCCACCTCAGCGCCCGCCCAACGCTATCCCAAGTAGCCAGCGATCAGCGATTCCAGCTTGACGATGTCCGCGGAGAACTTGCGGATCCCTTCGGCGGTCTTCTCGGTCGCCATGGCGTCTTCGTTCATCAAGAATCGAAAATTCTTTTCGTCACAGTTTACTTTTTCGATGTCGAGCGTACTCGAATGAGCCGCGTCGAGCTTTTGCGAAATGTCATCGTTGCCGTTTTGTAGTTGCTCCAATAGCTTTGGACTGATCGTCAGTAGATCGCAGCCCGCGAGTTCGATGATCTGACCGATATTGCGGAAACTGGCTCCCATGGCCTCAGTTTCGTGGCCGAACTTCTTGTAGTAGTGAAAAATTTCGGTGACCGATTGGACGCCAGGATCTTCTGCTCCGACGTATTCCTTGCCAGTGTCTTTTTTGAACCAGTCGTAGATCCGTCCAACGAATGGCGAAACGAGCTTGATGTTGCCCTCTGCACAAGCGACGGCTTGCACCAACGAAAACATCAGCGTCAAGTTGCAATTGATGGATTCCTTTTGCAGGATCTCTGCTGCGCGGATGCCTTCCCAAGTCGACGCGATCTTTATCAGGACTCGTTCTCGTGGCGTGCCCGATTTTTCGTACAACGCGATCAGTTCACGAGCTTTGTCGACGGTGCCTTGGGTGTCAAAGGAAAGCCGTGCGTCAGTTTCTGTTGAGACTCGCCCCGGAACGATCTTCAGGATCTCGTTGCCAAATGCGATCAGTACGCGATCGATGGCGGCATCAACATTGTCGGCGCCAGTGATGGCTTCTTTGACCAACGCTTCGTACTTGGAATCTTTGACCGCGGCGAGAATCAACGACGGGTTCGTTGTGGCGTCTTGCGGTTGGTACTCAGCCATCGATTGGAAGTCGCCCGTGTCGGCAACGACTTTCGTGAACTGTTTGAGTTGGTCGAGTTGATTCATGGTTGATCCGTGAGTTAAGTAAGACTTGAAATTGTGGTTGTTTCAATACAAGCCCGAAGCGCAAGCGAGTGGTCTGCTGAACAACGTTGTAACTTGTTTTTTTGTGTCGCTAAGCCGACCAATGCAAGCGACCACTCGCTTGCGCTTCGGGCTTGTATTTGCGGCAGACGCTAAATCTAATTACACAGGAAATGTCAGATGTCGCCGTCTTGAACAACGTATGCTTTTCCTTCGATTCTAGTAACTTGTTTTTTTGTGTCGCTAAGCCAACCAATGCAAACGACCACTCGCTTGCGCTTCGGGCTTGTATTGACGGCAGATGCTAAATTTAATTACACAGGAAGTGACATATGTCGCCATCTTGAACAATGTATGCTTTTCCTTCGACTCGCATCTTACCTGCGTTCTTGATTTCGTTCTCGCTGCCGTGTTCGACCAGATCTTCCAGCGTGAATACGTTGACGCGAATGAAAGTCTTTTCGAAATCGGTGTGAATCACTCCGGCGGCTTGTGGCGCCGCAGTTCCAACGGGAACTGTCCAGGCCCGAACTTCTTTTTCACCGGCAGTGAAATAGCTCTGAAGTCCGAGCGTCTTGTACGCTTCGCGAGCCAACGCATTGAGGGCTGGTTCCTTCAATCCGTATGCATCAAGCATCTCGCCGCGTTCTTCTGCCGGAACTTCTGCCAGTTCTGATTCGATGCTCGCACAGACGGCAACGAAGCCGGCTCCGACACTTGTTGCGTAATCACGGACTTTCGTCGCCAGTTCTGAAGTGCCCTCGACGTCCGATTCAGAAACGTTAGCCACATAGAGCAATGGCTTGAGTGTCATCAAACCGAAGCTGCGAATGAGAATCTCTTCAGTGTCGATCAACTCAAGCTTTCGCAATGGTGTCTCGGTTTCTAGGTGAGCCAAGCATTTTTCGATGACGGCAAGTCGAGCGATCGCTTCCTTGTTGCCGCTGCGAGAAGTCTTTTGTGCTTTCGTCCGCGCAGTCTCCAGCGATTCCATGTCGGCCAACATCAGCTCCATCTCGATCGTCTCGATGTCAGCCATCGGATCGACTTGGCCGCTAACGTGAATCACGTCCTCATCGACAAAGCAACGGACGACCTGCAGGATCGCATCGACCGCGCGGATGTGGCTGAGGAATTTGTTGCCCAGACCTTCGCCTTCGCTGGCACCTTTGACGATGCCGGCGATATCGACCAGCTTCACGACGGCCGGGATGACTTTTTGTGGCGTTATATAAGTCGTGATCTTATCCAGCCGATCATCGGGGACGGTGATCACGCCCTCGTTGGGTTCGATCGTGCAGAACGGATAGTTCTCGCTGGCCGCAGACTTGGATTCAGTGAGTGCGTTAAAAAGCGTGCTTTTGCCGACGTTTGGCAAACCGACGATTCCGGCTTCCATTTTGGGGCTCTGGAAAAAAGTAGGTCAGTCTGTCCCGTACTGACAATGAATTGGTCGAAACAGGCGAGTTTGGACCGACTCGCAATCAACGGCATAGGATACGAGTCCGCGGCAGACTCGCCTACTGCTTTTTCCCAGAAAAAGCCCTTGCAAAGCTGGCGTTTTTCGCGATATTGTCCGATCTTTGAAACTTGGCCTCTCCCGGTGAACTCCGGTGTTGAGAGTCAGACTGGCGAATGTTGATTTGCCAGAATATTCCACCAAACGCTCAAAGGAGCATTGAAGATGGCACGTTATACAGGGCCCAAGGGCCGCATCAACCGTCGTTTGCAAGCGACAATCTACGAATCATCTGGAGCAATCAAGGCTCTGGACAAGCGTGGCAACCAGCCACCGGGTATGCACACTCGTTTCCGTCGTCCGTCCAACTATGGACAGGCTTTGATGGAAAAGCAAAAGATCAAGCACTATTACGGTCTCGGTGAGCGTCAGCTTCGGCGTTATTTCACCAAGGCGACTCGTCAAAAGGGTAACACCGGTGCGAACCTATTGCTTCTTTGTGAGCAGCGAATTGACAACGTCATTCGGATGGTTGGGCTTTGTCGAACTCGTCCACAAGCTCGCCAAGGTGTGGCTCACGGTCACTTCCTTGTCAACGGAGCCAAGATGGACCGTCCGTCTTATCACGTTCGCCCTGGCGATGTGATCAGCATCCGTCCAAAGGCTAACTTGCTGAAGTACTACCAGATCGTTCGCGAATCGGGTGTTACTGGCGAAGGCATCGATTGGGTTTCTTTCGATGCTGAGAAGCTGAGTGCAACGGTTCAAGGTGCTCCTTCGGCTGAAGACATTTCGCTTCCAGTTGACGCCAACACGGTTGTCGAATTCTTGTCGCGTTAATAAGAACGTAGAGAAGTTACGCGAAGCGAATCGTAATCGTTTAACGGCAAGCCGTAGGCGACTGCGTTTTGAAGTGACGGCTTCCGTCGCGTTTACTTCGAATAATCGCTCAGTCGCCTGCGGCTTGCCGTTAAACACAATACCGTTCAATGAAGGTGATTCAGTAGGGTCGTTGCAGTTGAGGAGGTGGCATAAGCCTCTGGCTTGTGGACATGCAGAACACAGGCCAGAGGCCTATGCCACCGAGACTTTGGCTTCATT